>JBCDHK010000438.1:0-3009 GCA_038750185.1 Pseudomonadota bacterium | reverse complement strand
GTCGAGCGCATCGCCGCGCGCGACGGCCTCACCCCGGCCGAGTTGCTCGACGAGGTGGGCCTCCTCTCGGACCGCCTGATCGGGGCGCACTGCATCTTCATGACCGAGGACGACATTACCCGCGCAGGCCGCGCTGGCATCCACGTCGCCCACATCCCCAAGGGCAACGCCACCGGTGGCACGATGGCGCCCACGCGAAAGCTGCGCGAGGCGGGGGCCAACCTCTGCCTTTGCACCGACAACATGCACGGTGACATGATCGAGGTGATGCGCTGGGCGCTTTGCATCGGACGCTTGCAGGCAGGCGGCATCGACGAGGACTGGCAGCCCGAGGACATGCTGGCCATGGCCACCGTGAACGGCGCCAAGGCCATGGGGCTGGGCGCCGAGATCGGGCGCCTTGCCCCCGGCCTCAAGGCCGATCTGGTGATGATCGAGGCCCGCCAGCCCCACTTCACCCCGATGATCGATGCGCTCGGCAATATCGTCCACCTCGGCCATGGCCGCGACGTGCCGCATGTGATGGTCGATGGGCGGTTGGTGGTCGAGGACGGGCGCGCGACGCTGGCTGACGAGGCGGCGATCCTGCGCGAGGCACAGGCGGCGGCTGAGGCGCTTTGGGCGCGCGCGCGTGCCGAGGCTTGAACGAGTGAGCACCCCGACGCCAGACAACATCAGACGACACTAAGCCTCTAGGCGGCTACAGGTTCGGCAGGCGAGGCGCGCGCGGAAGCGGGTGGCGCTGCCATGGCGGGCTTTGATGGAGCGCACTGAGCATCGCGCCCTTTGAGGCTGTTTGCCCAAGCGACGAGGGCTGCGTCCAACCCGCTGTGCCCGTTGCCATAGGTGATGCAAGCCGAGCCCGCTTTGGTGTATGAGTGCTGGCACAACTGGCTCCATGGCGGACGTCGGCGTGCCGATGGCCGTCCCAATAAAAACACACGGGAGGATCTTCGATGACCAAAACCCCATCCTTTGCCCCCGAAGGCGCACAAGTGCATCGCCGTGGCGTGCTGCTCGGGGCTGCGGGCCTGGGCCTTGCCACGGCGGCAGGCGGCGCCCTGATCGCCCCCACTCCAGCAGCGGCGGCCTCGGATTTGGTGCAAGCGCCCTACTACTACCGCTTTCGCATCGGCACGCTGATCGGGACGGTGGTCTCGGACGGCGTCCTGCCGCTCGGCGATCCGACGGCAAGCTTCCTCGGCCCCTCGCCCGACGAGATGCGCGCCATGCTCACGCGCAACTTCCTGCCGACCGACAACGCCATCCTGGAGCAGAACATCCTCGTCGTCGATGCGGGCGACGAGCGCATACTCTTCGACACCGGCATGGGCACCTCGCAGATCTTCGGCCCCACGCCCGGCAAGCTGATGTCGAGCCTGACCGCCGCCGGGATCGAGCCCGCCTCGATCACCGCCATCGTCTGCACCCACGGGCACTGCGACCACGTCTGGGGCATCATGTCTGATGCGGGCGAGCGGCTGTTTCCCAACGCGCAGATCTGGATCTCGGAGGCCGATTTCGATTTCTGGACCGACGAGGCCAAGCTCTCGGCCACCGATCCGGCCTGGATGGCCTCGTTCGTCGAGGGCGCGCGGCGCAATCTGATGCCCAATCAGGACCGCATGCAGTTCTTCAAGGACGGCGAGGAGTTCCTGCCCGGCCTCCAGGCCATGTTTGCGCCGGGGCACACCGTGGGGCACACGGCCTTCATGGTCACCTCGGGCAACGACACGCTGGCGGTGATCGGCGATCTCACACACCACCATGTGATCTTGTTGGAGACGCCGCTGACGGAGTTTGCCTTTGACACCGATCCAGCCCAGTCCGCCCAGACCCGGGTGCGCATGCTCGACATGATCGCGGCCCAGCGGATACCGATGATCGCCTACCATTTCCCCTGGCCCGGCATCGGCCATGTGGAGAAGGTGGGTGACGGCTTCCGCTATCACCCGGCGCCGCTGATCATGCAGGAGTTGCCGAGCTAACGGCCACTAGAGCGATTTGAAGCGCTTCTGGTACAGAAGCGCGGCTCGCAAATTGCGGTAGAACAATACCCTAGAGCGCATTGGCGAACCAGAATGGTCGCAATGCGCTCTAGAACAGCGCCACGAACAGCACCGGGGGGGGGCTCGCCCCGCCCCGGCCCCTCCCGATCAGCGCGCTTAGACCAGCGCGATCAAGCGGCAAGGACCGCCCGTGCCGCCCGCATGCTTGGGCGCGCCGACCACGAGGGTTGCCCCAACCGGCGGCAATTGATCGAGGTTGGCCATGTTCTCGACCGCCCAGCGGTTGGCCGGCAGCCACGTATAATGGGTAATGAAATCCGCCGAGAGGCCGTAGTCGATCGACAGCGTGTCGACGCCGACCCCCACGACCTCGGCCTCCTCCAGCAGCATCTTGACCGCTTCGACGTGAAAGGCCGGGAAGTGCATCTTGCCATCGCCATCGGCGTTGCGGAAGCCGGGCGTGCCAAGGCGCGCCTGCCAGCCGGCATTCTGCGCCACGCAGGCACCTTGCGGGATGGGGCCGTGGGCGGCGATCCAGGCCTTGAGATCGTCCGGCGTCACCTGGGCATCGGCATTGGCCGCGGCCTTCTCGCGGATATCGACCACGACCAGCGGGCAGACCAGGCTCTCGACCGCCACCTCGTCGATGGAGGCGCCGCCGTCGGTGAAGTGGAGCGGTGCATCGATGTGGGTGCCGGTGTGCTCGTTGACGCGCAGCATCTTTAGATTGAAGGCGTTCTCGGCGTAGGTGAAGATGTCCTCATCGAAGAACTGCTGTTCGCCGAAGTAGGTGGGAAAGTCGGGCGTGAGGGTGTGGGTCAGATCGACGACCCGTTGCGGCGTCTGGGCCATGAGGGGGCGGGGCGCGGCGGCGGCAACCGCCAGGGCTGCGCCTGCGGCGGCAGAGCCTCTGAACAGATCGCGCCGGCTCAAGGCACGGCCTTTGACGTATTCCAGGATCACGGGATGGCACATGGGGACCTCTCTGTCGGTAACCCGG
>JBCDHK010000437.1:0-3049 GCA_038750185.1 Pseudomonadota bacterium | reverse complement strand
TGGAGTCTGAGGCGCCGCCACCCCCGCCGCCGGTGATCGTCGAGGATGAAGCCGCCCGCCGCGGCCTGCCCGATGCTTTTGAGGATATCGACGGCATCACCTTCTTCATCACCGAGACCCTGGAGGAGAGCGGGCTGGAGATCGTCACCGGCGCCGCCTTCGCCTCGCCCGAAGCAGTGCTCGACAGCAAGGCCGAGCGGATCTGGTGCTACGTCAATCTGCGCGACGGCGCCACAGTGCGCCAGATCACCCTTGGCACGGCCCTCGCCGGCGAGGCAGCGGTCTTCGCCGACCCTAAGCGCCTGGAGCCAGACCTCCTCGATGCGCTGGGCGTCAGCCGCGAGGCCCTGGCCAAGGCCGCCCGGGAGCACTGCCGCTTCGCCGACTTCGACCCCGCCGCCGCCAGCTAAGGAGCCTTTAACGATGCTGGACACGCTGTTGCGCCATCTGGCGCCCGTCGAGATCGCCGGTCCCCTGTTGGGGGCCGGTCTGGCCTGGGGGGCGCTGCATTACACCGCCATCGCGCCCGAGATCGCCGAGCGCATGCCGCCCTGGACACGCTGCCGACCTGCCTCGCCGGGCTCGATGCCGCCGAGCATCGCCGTCTCGCTGCAGCGCAAGCCGACCGGGAGTATCTTTTGGATAGACGCACCCGCCTGATCGCCGAGGCCGAGGCTCGGGCCAAAGCCGCCACCGATCTGGCCGAACGCCGTGCCCTCGGCATGGCGCTGCTCTTGGAGCAAGGCCCCATGGGCGACTTGATGGGCCTGGTCGATCCCGAAGGCGATCTGCGCGAAGGGTTGAAAGCGCTGGCGCCAGGCGCACCCAACTTGCCCCGCCTCGATCTGCCCGAGGTGCCGCCCGCACCGGTGCCGATGCCCGCCGCAAACCGCGAGGTTGCCTGCCGTTGTGCAGTGGCCGCCGAACTGGCCGAGCACCGTCTGGCCTTCGCCGGCTACACCGCCAGCCTGACCGCTTGGCGTCCCGAAGCCGTCACGGGCCTCGATGCGGCGGTGCTGGGACGCACCGAACGGGGCACTTGCGCCCCGGCCACGGCGGAGTAATCACCATGGCAGAGCACAGTTTTTACCATGACGGGCACTGCACCGTCACCGCCACGGCGCTCAAGACACCACGGCGCACATTGCGCCTCACCGGCGTCGAACAAACCCGGGTGCACCGTCCGGGGCTGGTCCTTGGGCTGGCGCTGCTCGGGGCCTGCTGGGGGCTGGCTTGGGTGTTCCAGCCGATCCTCTATGCCGAAGAGTTGGCCGTTCTCGTCCTCGGCCCGCTCGCCCTGCTGCCGCTCGCCGCCCGCCTCGGCGTGTTGACGCTGGAATACCGCAATCTCGGCGGCCAGGGTCGGGTCTATGGCCGCTACGGACGCCTCGCCCAAGTCCGCCTCGTGATCGACATCGTGTTGGAGCGCGAGGTCGGCCATGATTGACACCCGCATCGGCGCGGTGCGCGTCCTCCAGATCAATGCCCAGCTGTTGCTGGCCTTCAGCTTCGGGGCCATCGGCTGGTGGCTCTGGCCCAGTAGCCTCGATGCCATTGCACAAGGGATCCTGTCGCTGACTTTCGCGGTACTCGCCTTCGCGCTGGCCTGCAAGGCGCTGCAGCTGATTGCCCAGATCCGGGCGCGCACCCTGGCCATTCTGCGCTACACCGCCAATGTCCGCCCCGACAAACCGGCGCGCCTGGCCGAGACCGACGCCCTCGACCGCGCGGGCATGTTATGAGGGCCTGGCGCAAGAAGGAGGCCGATGCCGCCCGCCCCGGACGGCGTCTCCTCGGTCTCACCGACACCGGCGCGCCGCTGTTCGAGCCGAGGCCGAGCCACAGCCTGCTCTATGCCCCTGCAGGCGCCGGCAAAACCACCTGCGGGGTGATGCCCTGGCTCCTGTCCATGCTGGCCGACCCGAGCCGGGCGCTGGTGATCACCGACAGCAAAAACGGCGAGTTGGCCGCCCAGGCCGCAGGCCTCGCCGCAGCCTTCGGGCGCAAAGTCGCCCTCATCGATGATACCGGGGTGCTCGGGCGCACCCATCCGCTGCGCATCGAACTGGCCGCCACCGGCAGTATCCTGGCCGCAGCCGCTCGCGGCGACGGCTCGCTGATCTTCGCCACCGACAACGCCGCCCATGCGCTGATCCCGGAGCCCACCAACGACCAAAAGAACCAATACTTTCGCGATGGACCGCGCAGCCTGATCGAGTTCGCGGCGCTGGTGCTGCTCAAACGCTCCCCCCGCCTGGCCACTCCGGGCGGGCTCTGGAGCACGCTGGCCGACCCGGCGGCGCTCAAACGCCTGACCCGGATCGAAGCCGAGGAGGGCGAGGCCCAGCTTGCCGCTTTGGCCCGCTCCCTGGTCGATCTGGCCGAGCACACCCCCGACCACTGGGCGCAACATCTCCAGGCCGCGCTCAAAGCGCTGCGCATCTATGCCGCCGGCTCGGCGTTGCACGAAGCCGGGCTCGATGCCAGCCTGACCCACGCCGATCTGTTGCGCGAGGGCTACGTCACCTTCCTCATCGGCCCGGTCCAGCACATGGAGCGCCTCGGCGCCCATTACGGGCTGCACCTGCAGAGCTTCCTCGATGCGCTCTACCAGGGCATCCCGGGCCGGGTCGACTTCATCCTCGAAGAAGTCACCAACGCGCCGCTCAAACGCCTGGTCTCGGCCCTGACCACCATGCGCGGCTTCGGCGGATCGTGTCACTTCGTAGTGCAGTCGCGCTCGGAACTGATCCGCGCCTTTGGCGAGCGCGAGACTGAGACCGTCGAGGAGAACGCCATCGTAAAACAGTGGTTCGGCTTCGGCTCCTTCGCCGAGGCCGAGCGCATCGCCAAGGCCATCGGCGAGGAATTCGTGCTCCAGGAGGGTCTGGGCCTGACCAGCGCCAATCTCGGCGTCAGCCACAACTACAGCAAGACCCGCGCCCCGATCCTGGCCGCCGAGGCGCTGCTCGCCATGGGGGCTGAGACGCAACTGGTCCATGTGAAGGGGGTGGGGTTCCTCAAAGCCCGGAAGATCGCCCAACACCAG
>JBCDHK010000436.1:0-3050 GCA_038750185.1 Pseudomonadota bacterium | reverse complement strand
GAGCCCCATGACCGAGCGCACTAGGATGTCGTAGGTGCGCTCTAGCGCGCGGGGCTGGCCTTTGACGCGTTTATCCAGCAAGTCCATGGCGTTTTTGATGCGCGAGCGCATCACTGCGGAGGTCCAGGGGTTGCGCGTGGTGCCGATGCGGTAGGAGCGCAGTGCGTCACTGATGCGGGTCAGCGGAAAGCCCTCGGCCACGGACAGATCGACGATGTCACGCATCTCGACCAGCGTCATGCCCTCGCAGCGCACGGCGAATTGCTCGGTGCGTTTGTGCAGTTCGGCTTCGTCGTGGATGCCTTCGCCGTCGAGGCGCAGCACGAGTTGTTGGGCAAAGGCAAAGCGGTCGCCGAGATCGGGCAGGGCCACGCTGATGTCGCGCAGCGCCGGATTGCCGGCGGAAAACCACTCGGGCAGATCGCCAGGGCGCTCGACCAACCACAGGATCGGGTTGCGCGGCGGATAGTCGACGCCGTTGTTGGGGCGCTCGGGACGGGGGGCGCGCGAGAGCTTGTCCATGGCCACGAACAGCTTCTCGGTGGCCACGGAGGGCGTGCGGCTCAGCATGGAGGCGTAATCGAGCACCAGCGCAATGGGCAGGCGGTCCTCGGTGGCGACGGCGCGGGCGAGCGCGGCGAGCGCCTCGGGCGTCGAGGCCACCGTGCCGATCTCGATGCCACAGTCGTTGAGCGCTTCCTCATAGCGCGGGTCGCACTCGTAGTGGAGGCGCAAACCATCGACAGGGTCGTGCAGCAACAGCGCGCCAAAGCCACGGGCGCCGAGCACATGCCAGAGCGCGCACTCGAAGGAAACAAAGTTCGGCCCGTCCTCGCCCGGCAGCGGAAACAGATCGCGCAGGTTGCCCGAGAGCACATATTGCGCGCGGATCGAGAGACTGGAGCCCAGTTCCTCAAACCAGGTCGGCGGGACGTACTCCTGGGCCTCGGTCGCGGCGTCGGGATGGTCTTTCACGGGGGGCTCCTCGGGTGGCGACAGAGGGTAGGGCGCACAACTCAGGGTAGTCAGCCGAGGATATAGCGCGATCGGGGCGAGATCACCGCCGCTCAGTCCCTGAGCCTAATTGCCAAAGCGATAGCCCGCCCCGCGCACGGTGCGGATCAGATCGGCGTGCTCGCCCAGCTTTTTGCGCAGCCGCCCGACATGGACATCGACCGTATTGGTCAGCGGATCGGCCTGGGTGCCCCAGACGGCATTGAGGATGCGCTCGCGGGCCAACACACGCCCCGGGTTGGAGAGAAACAACAACAGAATGGCGCGTTCCTTGGCGGTCAGTTCGATTTCGGTGCCGCCGACCTGGGTGATCATCGCTTTGGTGTCGAGCACGATCTCGCCATAGCGCAGCGTGCTGTCGGGCTCGGTGGCGCTCTCGAAATTGCGTCGGCGCCGGACCAGCGCCTCGATGCGCGCCACCAGTTCGTCAAAGGCGAAGGGTTTGGACAGATAGTCATCGGCCCCAGTGCGCAGACCCTCGACCCGGTCGTCGACGGTGTCGAGCGCCGTCAGCATTAACACCGGCTCGTGGTTGTGGCGCGCGCGCATGCGCCGGCAGACATCGCTGCCCGAGAGCCCAGGCAACATCAGATCGAGCACCACCACATCGAACGCAGCGCCCTCGGCGAGCAACTCCAGCGCGGTTTCGCCATCGACGACATGCTCGACCACCCACCCCTCGCCACGCAGGCCACGGGTGATGAAATCGGCGACACGCGCCTCGTCTTCGACCAGGAGAACATTCATTGTACTGCTTTCAAGCGGGGACGGGTCGGCAAGGTGAGCGAGGCGGCCAGACCGCCGCCGTCGCGGTCTTCTAGCGCCATGGAACCGCCATGGGCCTCGACGATGGAAAGCGCCACCGGCAGGCCCAGGCCAGAGCCCTCGCCATAGCGCCGCGCGGCATCGGAGCCGCGGAAGAAGCGCTCAAAGGCATGGGCTTTTTCGTCGTCGCTCATGCCGGGGCCGTCGTCCATCACCGCGATGCGCCAGCCCGAGAGCGCCTGATCGAGGCGCAACACCACCTCGGTTCCGCCGTAGTGGACGGCGTTCTCCAGCAGGATGGTCAGCACCTGGGACAGGCGGTGGGGATCAGCGCGCACCTCGGCGCGTTCGACGCTGAATTCGAGGTGGACGTTGGCGCGGGCGTGCTGGGAGGCCTCGCGCAACAGCGCCACCAGATCGATGCGGTCGAGTTTGAGGCGCACGCGGCCCTCGGCGGTGCGGGCCACGAACAGCAGATCATCGACCAGACGCGCGGTGTGGATGGCGGCGTCGCGGGTGCGCGAGAGGGCTTCGCGGTAGCTCTCCACATCGGCTTGGCGCGAGCGCAGGGCGATATCGGCCTCGCCTTGGATGATGGTGAGGGGCGTGCGCAGCTCGTGGCTCACATCCGAGAGCATCTGGCGCCGGCTCGCCTCGGTGCGCCGGGCTTCGCTGAGCAAGCGCTCCAGGCGCTCGGTGCGCTCACCCACGGCCTCTTCGAGCGCGGTGTTCTGGTCGGAGAGGCGCAAGGTCTCGGTCTGGATGCGCTCGGCCATCATATCGAAAGTCGCGCCGATCTCGGTTAACTCGTCGCGCCCGCGCAACCCGATGCGGCGGTTGAGATCGCCCTCGGCCAGGCTGCGGATACCGCCGAGCAGCGCCTCCATGCGCGTCTTGAGCGTGAACTGGATCGAGTAGAGCCCGGCCACCGCCGTGGCCAGCGCCACCAGGACCGCGATCAGCGCCAGGATTTGGTGGCCGAAGATTTGCTCGCGCACTTCGTCGGCGGTCTCGCGCACCTCACGGGCTTCCTCGGCCAGCGCTTCGGCCAAATGCGCGCGAAAGGCGCCGTCGATCTCGGTGAGTTGGCTCGCGAGAGTGCGCCAGGCGGGCGAGAGCGGTTCGGGCTGTGCGACGGCGGACAGGCCCTCGAAGGCGGTGATCATGCGCTCGGCCTGGCGTTCGATGTCGGCGAGCATGGCAAGCTCCTCGACTTCTTCGAGGCCGACGACCTCGATCTCGGCGCCGATCAGGCGGCGGATGCGCGCGAT
>JBCDHK010000435.1:0-3051 GCA_038750185.1 Pseudomonadota bacterium | reverse complement strand
GATCCAGCAGGATCTGCCCCTCGTCAATCATCCGGCGCAAGGTCTGTGCGGGGAGAACGCCTTCGGTCATCTCACATCCTCCCTGATGCGCAAAAGCGCCAGCCGCGGGGCTGACGCCTTTGAAAAAGTGGTCGGGCTAGCGAGATTCGAACTCACGACCTTCCGTCCCCCAGACGGACGCGCTACCAGACTGCGCTATGGCCCGGACGCCCACGCTCTAGCCTGCTCTGGGGGTTCTGACAAGTCCTGCTGCTCTGGGGGTGGGCGATGATATTGTTCATGCATGTGCAATATTTTTTCCGCCATTGCGGCACTCCGCCACGATTTGAGCACATTTTCATAACACAATTCTGAATTGTGATCAGCCGACACAGATCGACCTGCGGTGTGTTGTGTGCAGTAACGGTCTGGCGGCACGGTCAGCGTAGTACTGAGCAATACTCCTGTGGAGGACAAAGAAAATGGCCGTCTTCGCCCCCGTACACCGCGTGCTTGCAACCGGTGCCGCCGTCGCTGCTTTGCTGATCGCCCCCGCGCCAAGCACGGCGCAGGAAGCTTTTCTGAACGATGCCCTGGTTGTCGCCTCCGATGCCGACGACCGCCGCAAAGCCAATCTCGCCAGCCGCCAAGTCATGCTGGTCGAGCACATGGCCGTCGCCGCCTGCTTTCTCCATCTCGGCGTCAAGTCCGACTTCTGGCAGCCCCAACTCGAACGCTTCCTGGCCCTGTTCCGCGCCACGGAGAAGGCGCTGCAAGAGGGCAACGCCATCCTGGGTCTGCCCGAAGAGCGCAACGAGCGTGTGCTGACCAGCCTCCGGCAAGTCGACCGCCTGTTTCTGCCCTACGGCGAGATCCTCGACGACATCCTGGCCAGCGGCACCGTCAGTGCCGAGCAACTGGTAGCGCTCAATGATCTGACCGATACCATCGAAAATCAGATGGGGGCCGCCGTGCGCCTGATCGATGCGGTCTATTTGCGCAAGAACTATTCGATGAAGCTGCTCACGGCGCTGGCTTTTGCTGGCAAGGAGCGGGTCACGTCGCAGGCGCTGATCAATGAGTACTGCCTGATCGCTGCAGGCGTGCATGACAAAGCCAAACGCGTCGAGCTGCGTGCCGATGCTGATCTCTATCGGGCGCGCCTCGAAGCGCTGCGCGATGGTGAGATGTTGATCGGGCTGCCGCCCGCGCCCACGCCCGCCGTGGCCGAGCAGATCGGTGTTGCGCTCAATGAGTGGAACAAGATGGAAAACGTCGTTCAGGTTGCTGTCGAAGGGGCTGAGATCTCCGAGGCCGATCTGGAAGCGGTGTCGGAAAAGGCGCTGGTCTTGCTCGCCTCGATCAATCAGACCGTGTTCTTGCTCGAAGGCTTGGAGTAAGACGCGGCGAAGACGGCTCACAGCACTCCGCGTGAACACGAGACACGGGGAGTGCTCTTCCCGCTTAAAATGCTGGGCAAAATAGGGGGCAATATCTGGTGAGGATGTTGCCCTTTTTCCATACGGCGGAAAAATCTCCTCTAACATAGGTTTTTTCGAAAGCCTTTCCTTCTCTGCGCGTTCACCCATGAGCAGGTGTAGGCCGGCGGATGGTACGCTTTGGGTAACTCTTTACCTTGGCGCATTTTTCACGCTGGCCGTGCCATCGTGCCTTTGGACAGGCCGTGCGCGGGTTCGCGGCCACACCGCCGAGCGAGGAAAGGAAAGTTTACCATGTGCAGGACCACCGCTCTGATCGGTCGTCTCTCCGCCGACGAACGCAGTGCACTCATCGAGTTGGGCGATGTTCGCCGAGCCCACCGCCGACCCGGCGCCCATGCCGATGCACTGTTGCGGTTTGGCTTTATCGAAGTGGTCTGCGGGGCACAGGAACTGACCAACCAGGGCCGACGCGCCCTACGTCTGCTGCGCGCCTAAGCGCTCACAAGCGATCACGCAGGCCATACCAGGTCATTGCAGCGGCCAGGAGTGGGGCGCGAAACCAAGCGCCTCCGGGAAAGGCGGGCGTTGGCAGGCGTGAGAGCACGTCCCAGCGCGCGGTGGTGCCGGCGATGGCCTCGGCAGCGATGGCCCCGCCCATGGTGGCCATGTGCACGCCCGAGCCCGACCAGCCCGAGATTGCCCAGGTCTGTGCATCGAGGCGCTGAAAGGCGGGCATGCGCGTGATCGTGATCGCCAGCGTGCCGCCCCAGGCGTGGGTGATGGCGAGATCGCCCAGATCGGGATAGACCTCCAGCATGGTGCGCCGGACCAGCGCGCGTAGATCGCGCGGGAAACGCTGGCCATAGCTCTCGCCCCCGCCCCAGAGCAGGCGGTTGTCGGGGGTTAGGCGGTAGTAGTTTAGCACGAACTTGGAATCGGAGACACACAGCCGCTCGCGGTTGAGGCGCTCGGCCCGCTCGGGCGTGAGGGGCTCGGTGGCGGCGATGAAATTGTTGATCGGCATCGAGCGGCGCATGACGCGTGGCACCAGCCCGTCGAGATAGCCGTTGCAGGCGAGCAGGACGTGCTCGGCGCGGATAGTGGCGCGCTCGGTGCGCACCAGGCCGGGGGCGATCTCGATGGCTTTGGTGCGCTCAAAGAGCCGTGCGCCGGCGGTAGCGGCGGCGCGTCCCAGCCCCAGTGCATAGCGTAGCGGATGCAGATGGGCACACCCGCGGTCGAGACAGCCGCCATGATAGCGCGTGGTGCCTAGCAGATCGGCGACCTCCTCGCGGCTCAGCGCCCGGGTCTCGTGGTAGTCCCAGCTTTTGGCGGCCTCTTCGGCCCAGCCCATCACGTGCTTTGCGTGGGAGGGCTTCCAGGCGACTTCGACGTAGCCCGGTGTTAGATCGCAGTCGATGGCGTGGCGGGCGACTAGGTCCTTGACTAGGCGGTTGGCGGCCTGGGCGATCTCCCAGACTTTGCGGGCATCGTCGCGTCCGACCGCCTCGACGTAGTCGTCCATATCGGCGCGCGGTCCGCTGGCGACTTGGCCGCCGTTGCGCCCTGAAGCGCCCCAGCCGATGCGGTTGGCCTCGATCAGCACCACCGAGCGCCCGGCCTCAGCCAG
>JBCDHK010000434.1:0-3065 GCA_038750185.1 Pseudomonadota bacterium | reverse complement strand
TGATCAGCTGCGCGCGGCGCTTTCGAGATTTGGCGGCGTGAAACGGCGTTTTACCGCCGTTGGCGAATGGCACCCATCCAAGGGCAAGCCGCCCGTGCGCGTCATCGACGACTATGGCCATCACCCCGTGGAAATTGAGGCGGTGCTGAAGGCCGCCCGCGCCATGGTCGGCTCAGGCCAGCTTATCGCCGTGCACCAGCCCCACCGCTACACTCGACTGCGTGACCTGTTTGAGGCGTTTTCCAGCTGCTTTCATGCGGCCGACGATGTGCTCATCTCGCCGGTCTATTCCGCCGGTGAGGCTGCTATAACGGGCTTCGACCACGAAACACTGGTCGCCAGCATCACCCGCCATGGCCATCGCCGGGCTGCCACGCTGGCTGATCTTGATGCGTTGCCCGCGACCATCGCCCGCCTCGCCAAGCCCGGTGCTCTTGTCGTTTGCCTCGGCGCCGGCAGCATCTCCGCCCATGCAGGCCGACTGGCGGAGGCGCTTGAGAGCCGCAAAAAAGAGTGACACCAGCACCAGCGGCCCGGCGCGCGATTTGGCGGGCCTGGCCTGTTGGATAAGGGATGGGTTTTCCCGATCAGGGCGGACGGTTGAGCACCACAAAGCACAGCCGCACGGCTTCCATGTAAGCGCTGGTTGCGAGGTCGAGTGTGCCAGAGCGCGCCAAAGCAGGTCGCTTCCAATGGACGAGTTTAATGCTGAGGGTTCCAACGCGTTTCCCACCGCGCCAGAAGCGACGTGCATAGAGCCTGGCATAGTGGTCCGGCGCTTCGAGCACGCGGGCGAGGGCAGCAAATCGCGCGGCTATGCGCTCGGCTGAGACAACGGGGTGAAGCGCTTGAGGTTCGCGATACGCTGCGCTTGCAGGCGCGCGGGATGTGCCGTGCGCCATGGCCAGGATTTCCTCGTAGGTGGCAAGGGTCTCGTTCAGGGCGAAGCCAGCCGAGCGATCGGCATGCTTTGCGGTGTCTTTTGGCATCCGCTTGCCTGCCCGGCGCACGGGATTTTCGTCATTAAGTTTGATCGACCCAGCCAGAAACACCAACAGGCGCCGCACCATCATCTCAAGGTAGCGCAACTCGCGACAGGCCGAATGCCACGCCAAGCGGAGCATATGACTGTTCGCGACCCCGCCGGGAAAGGCGAGGTCGAAAGCCAGGGCCAGCCGTCGGGCGGCATAGTCCATGTTCCAGTCGAAGCTTTCGGTGTCCTGGGTCGTCATGGCCCAGAGTATAGACGCGCAATGAACCCAGTCGGATAAGTTTGTATTCTGTTTGCCTAGCCAACGGGCCAGAGCGACAGGTTCAGCGCGACGGACACGCGTTCGCCACGGCCTTCAAACGGGCGCACCGAATGGCGAAGCCAACCGGGGAACATCACCAGTAGTCCAGCGCGCGGTCGGATGGCATGCTGGCTGCGTTGGGCCTTGCCCCGCCCGTCGCGGTAGACCAGGTCGGACACGGCCATGTAGGCGCCGGGATAGCGCGGGTCTTCCAGCATCAGTTCGCCGCCGCGCCCGGGCTCCGCGGCCTCGCCTGGGCCCGGGTAGTACACCCCGCTCCAAAACGCACCGACATGGCAGTGAAGCTGGTTGGACTGGCCGGCCGCGTTGATGTTGGCCCACATGTCCACGCC
Source organism: Pseudomonadota bacterium (assembly GCA_038750185.1). Classification (GTDB taxonomy): domain Bacteria; phylum Pseudomonadota; class Alphaproteobacteria; order Rhodobacterales; family Rhodobacteraceae; genus Thermohalobaculum. Next base: position 1,420 of record JBCDHK010000434.1, on the reverse strand, counting down.
CCAACGGAAGTCGCGTTTGCCGCCTGCGGCGATGTCTTCCATATGGCCGCTGGCCAACGAGATGGCGAAGTCTGACAGGGTTCGCGCCGGGCCGCCGCCCCACTCCATCATCTGCGCATTGGAATGCCAGCCGCCGATATTGGAGCGCGCAATCCCCGTCGGGTCGCGCATACGCTCCGCGGCGATGACCTCCATCAGGCCCGCATTCAGCGCCTGCGCCCCCGGCGGCTCAGCCGTAAGGATCGGCGTGGAGAAAAGATCAAGACGCTGCTGCATGGGGAGAGATTAGCGGGGTTGTCGCGGCTAGACCACCAAGCGGGGGGGCGCGGAGGGAGATGGGTCGCGCACTCTCCCGAACCGTCCTTTGGCACTCGGAGGGTTGCGCCGAATTGTATTGACGTGTGCTGGCCTTTGTTTACGCTCCTGATCCGAGTGAGCTGAAACACAAACGTGTTCCTTTTGGACAAGGAGATGAACCGTGTCAGCCGCTTTCATGCACATTGGAAAATTCGTCGTCGCACCTGATCATGCCGATAGATTTGTGGATCTGATGAGGGACTACGAGCAGTTTGCCACCCAGAACGGCCTCGATCATTCACACATTGTGGAGGATGAAACGTCCGAGGGGACATTCATGCACGTGACGGTATGGGCAACGCGCGAGGATTGGGAGGCGATCGAGAAGACCGATGCGCACCAGCGTATGCACGCGGGTCGCGACACGCTGCTGGCCGCACCTATGGAACATGATTTCCTGTGCGCCAAAGTGCTATGAGCGTTGCGGGCAAATGGCGTCTCATTGACGCTCGATCGTCTTCGAGACGCCCCAGGACCGCTTGAATTATGTCAGAAATCCGACTGGGGCGGAACGCGCCCTAGTCGGCCAAAACCGCATCTACAAAGCCGAGTGCGACGCCCGCGCTCCAGTCGGCTTCGCCTGCGAGGCGGGCGACTTCCGTGCCGGCTTCATCGTAGATGACCGTGGTCGGGAAGCCGCGTGCGCCAGCGCCATAGACGACCTCCCAGGCCTCCGGCGGGGCGTGGTAGAAGTCCAGCACGCCGGTGCCTGCCAATTCGTCTAGCCGGGTCGCTGCATAGTTGCGCGCCTCTGTTTCATCCACGCTGATGGCGATGACCTCAAAGTCAGCGCCACCGCGCCCGGTCTGCAGGGCACCGAGATGGGGCATTTCCCGCTCGCAGGGGCCACACCAGGTCGCCCAGAAGTTCACGAGCACTGTTCGACCTTCGAAATCGGCCAGGGTCAGGGCCTCCCCGTCTGGCCCCGTGAAGGCGCCATCGGGCGCCGGAGTTCCCGCGCGCGAGAAGTCGAGCCCTGCAAGGTCGCCCTCTGCAAAGCGCTCGAGCGGGTTGCCGTATCGCGGGCCGCCTGCGCCCGACATCAGGATGTAGAAAATTGTCA
>JBCDHK010000433.1:0-3066 GCA_038750185.1 Pseudomonadota bacterium | reverse complement strand
GCGTTGGCGCGGGTGGTGCCGGCGGCGCCTCTGGCCATTGAGCGCCGCGTGCTCGATGTCGAGCGCACCGGGCTTGTCGTCACGCTCGATAACGTGGCGCTGGTCGTGCGGACGGTGTTCCTCGACCGCGATCAGACACATCTGGCCGAGTACCGCCATCGTTTCCCATTCCTTTACACTCTGCCAACACAATAATCCCGAGGGACGCTTAACGCGCTGCGCAGCGACTGCCTACAGAGCCAAGCGCGCCGGAGCAAGCGCGGCTGCCGGATTTGCAGGCAAACCGGCGCGGGCAGGGCGGGCAGGCAGGTCAAGACTGGCAAACCGGGGCGGGCAGGTCGAGACGGGCAGGTTGAGACGGGCAGGTTGAGACGGGCAGGTTGAGATGGGCGGTTTCCGCATCCCGGGATTTGCGGTTGCCAGGGGCGCGGGGGTGCGACACAGTCCAACTCAACCCGAAGGAGCCGCGCATGACCTCAACACCGCTGCTGTCGGTCGAAGGGCTTTCGGTGTGCTTTGGCAGGCCGGGCCGGGTCGGCGATACCGTAAGCGGGGTCGATTTCACGCTGGGCGCGGGCCAGACACTGGCCTTGGTCGGCGAGTCCGGCTCGGGCAAGACACTCACCGGCAAAGCACTGCTCGGGTTGCTGCCGCGCGGCGCACAGGTGAGCGGCGGGCGCGCCGTCTTCGCCCACGACGGGCGCGAGATCGACTTGCTGCGCGCCAGCTCTGCCAAGCTGCGCCGTCTGCGCGGCACCACACTGGCCATGGTGTTCCAAGAACCGATGAGCGCCCTCTCGCCGCTTCACCGCGTCGGCGATCAGGTGGGCGAAGTGCTGCGCGTGCACGGTCACCCCGACGCTAGCATCAAGGCGCGCGTCCTGGAGGTCTTTGCCGAGGTCGGCTTTCCCGATCCCGAGCGCGCCTACACCGCCTATCCGTTCGAGCTTTCCGGGGGCCTGCGCCAGCGCGCCGTCATCGCCATGGCCATAATCGGCGATCCGGCGCTGGTGGTGGCCGACGAGCCGACCACCGCGCTCGATGTCACTACCCAGGCCATGGTGCTCGATCTGCTCGGACGCCTCCAGCGCGAACGCGGGCTGGCGGTGATCCTGATCACCCACGATCTTGGCGTCGTCGCCAATATGGCCGACAGCGTGACGGTGATGCGCCAGGGCCACGTGGTCGAGCGCGGCGCGCTGGAGGCGGTGCTGGCGCGTCCGGGTCACGCCTACACCCGCGCGCTGATCGCCGCAGCCCCCCATGTGCCCGAGACCCTCGACGGCCCGCGCCGCGCCAACACCGACACCATCCTGCACGCTGAGCATCTGGCCAAGACCTTCCACAAACGCAGCGGCGGGCTGTTTGCGCGCGCAGGCGCCGCGTTTCGCGCCGTCCACCCCATGGACCTCACCCTGGAGCGCGGGCGCACGGTGGCGGTGGTGGGCGAGTCGGGCTCGGGCAAATCGACGCTGGCGCGCATGCTGCTACGCGCGGTCGAGCCCGATCCCGGCGCCAAAATCGTCTTTCGTGCCCGCGGGGGCGAGGAGCAAGACGTCATCCGCCTGGGCTCGCGCGCTCTCAAACGCTACCGCCGCGCAGTGCAGATGGTCTTCCAAGACCCCTACGCGGCGCTCTCGCCGCGCATGCCCATCCAGGACATCTTAGCCGAGCCGCTCAAGATCCATGGCCTCGGCACCCCCTCGGAGCGGCGCGAGCGCGCTGCTGCCATGATGAAACGCGTCGGCCTCTCGCCCGATCACCTGGGCCGCTTTCCCAATGCCTTTTCGGGCGGACAACGCCAGCGCATCGCCATCGCCCGCGCCCTGGCGCTCGACCCCGAACTTCTGGTCTGCGACGAGCCGACCTCGGCCCTCGATGTCAGCGTCCAGGCCGAAGTGCTGGCGCTGCTCGATGAGTTGAAGCAAGGGCTCGGCCTCACCTATCTCTTCATCAGCCACGATCTCGCCGTGGTCTCGCGCATTGCCGATCGTGTGTTGGTGATGCGCTCGGGGCGCGTGGTCGAAGCCGGCTCGTGCCGCTGCATCTTCCAGGACGCCCGCCATCCCTACACCCGCGCCCTGATTGCCGCCTCGCCGGTGGCAGATCCCGGCCATCGTCTCGATCTCAAAGCCGTTGCCGCCGGTGCCGGTGCGCCCGAGGACTGGCCCGACCCCTACCGCCACGGCACCGAGGCGCCGGGGATGGTCGAGGTCGGGCCGGGCCATCTGGTCCGCGCCGCCGCCTGAGGCCCCGTTGTCAGGAGAGTGCCCATGAGAGCCCTATGCCTTGCCCTCGCCCTGCTTGCCGTCCCGGTTGCGCCCGAGCCCTCCCGCGCCGAGCCCTCCCGTATCGAGACCCCCATGCTCGCCGCGCGCGTGGCCGATGGCGCCCTGCCCGCCGTCGCTGAGCGCCTGCCCACCGAGCCGCTGGTGGTCGATCTTGCTGCCAAGGATCGCCAGGCCGGGCGCCACGGCGGCACCCTGCGCATGTTCATCAAGCGCACCAAGGACGTGCGCTATCTCGGCGCCTACGGCTATGCCCGCCTCGTGGGCTACGATGAGGATTATCGCCTCACCCCCGATCTGTTGCGCGCGGTCGAAACCTCGCCGGATGGGCGCGCAGTCACGCTGCACCTGCGCCAAGGCCATCGCTGGTCCGACGGCCACCCCTTCACCGCCGAGGATCTGCGCTATTGGTGGGAGGATGTGGCCCTCAACGAGACCCTCAGCCCCAAAGGCCCGCCCGTCGAGATGATGGTTAAGGGCGCCCTGCCCCGCTTTGAGGTGCTGAGCGAAACTGCCGTGCGCTACACCTGGAGCGCGCCCAACCCGCGGTTTCTACCGGCGCTGGCGCGCGCGCGCCCGGTCTATATCTCCCGCCCGGCCCACTACATGAAGCAGTTCCACGCCGAGTATGCCGAGCCCGAGGCGCTGGCTGCCGCCGTCGAGACCGCCAACGCCAAGCGCTGGGCCAAACTGCACAATCGCCGCGACAACCTCTATCGCTTCGACAATCCCGATCTGCCGGTGTTGCAGCCTTGGCTCAACACCTCCAAGAAGAACG
>JBCDHK010000432.1:0-3069 GCA_038750185.1 Pseudomonadota bacterium | reverse complement strand
GTCCCAGAGTGCGAAGACCTCCGGATCGCCCATCTGGCAGACCGGAGTGTAGGTGCCCTCGGCAAAGCCCACCGCCTTGGAGATCGCGCCGCCTTGGATGAACTCCAGAAAGTCCTCGGCCAGTGTCGAGGGATCGGGGTTGGCGACGAGCGAGGTCAGTTCGATCCAGACCACGCCGCCCTTGCCGTCGATGGGACCCGATTTGGGGGTGATGGCGCGCACGTTGGTCAGCCCGTCGAGGCGGGCGGGCGAGGCGGTGTAGGTGCCGCCGGTGAAATAGGCATCGATCTCACCGTTGATGAGCGCGGTGTTCATGGCCACCAGATCGTCGGTCAGCAGCTTGGCGCCGCCGAAGATCGCCTCTGCGGTGGCGCGGAAGGTCTCAAGCCCGGCACCGTCGATGGGGGCGAAGGGGTTTTGATCGCCCGTCAGGCACATGTGCATGACGTTCCAGTTGTCATAGGTCAGCACGCCATAGCGGTCGGCCAGGGCGGGGTCGAGGAACAGCTTCCAGCCTTGGTCCTCGGCCATCTCGCGGCTGATTTTGTCGGTGTTGACCACGAAACAGAACGGGCCGTAGCGCTGGGGCATGCCGATCAGTTCGCCGTCCTCGGCAAAGGCGAGCGGGTAGGGCGGGTTTTTGAAACCGTCGGCGAAGTTCTCGAAGTAGGGCAGGAAGCGCTCTTTGCTGAGCGGCTTGATCAGGCCCTCGGGATAGAGCTGGGCGCGCGCCCAGGGCTGGTTGACGTTGATCAGATCCCAGACGTTGACCTCGCCGGCGCGCAGCTTGTTGATCATGTCCGGATCGGACGTGCCGCTTTCGGCGCGCACGGTGGCGCCGGGGTGCATGGCGCGAAACGGGCTCAGCACGTCGTCGGTATTATAGCCCTCCCAGCACAGGACATTCAGGCGATCGCTGGTTTGAGCGAGGGCGCGGCGGGCGGGCGTGAGTGCGGCCAGACCGGCGGTCGCGCCGAGGGCATTGGTGAAGGTGCGGCGGGTCAGCGTCATGGTCGGGTGGCTCCTCTACCTGGGTCGCGGCGTCCGCTCCTGACCGCGTTGGTCCAGGGCGCGGCGGGGAACGCGTGCGTTGTATGCTGATGGTGCTCTGCAAAATCCCGGGCATGCAAGGGGAAAAATGTTGTGAGGCACAGAATTCTTGCCTAAGTTCCCACAAAATACGCTGGGAGGCGTGCCATGTCCGGGCTCTATGACGACGCTTTCATCGAAACGCTGCGCCAGGGGGCGGCGAGCCTCGCACCCGCTTGGGGGCTCTCGCCCAAAACGCAAGTGCGTCTGCTCACCGTCTCGGAAAACGCCACCTTTCGCGCCGACGATCCCGAGCGTGCTGCGCCAGTGATCCTGCGGGTGCACCGTCCGGGCTATCACACTCGCGCCGAGATCGAGTCGGAACTGGCCTGGATCGACGCGCTGCGCGCCGAGCAGATCGTCGATATCCCAGCGCCTCTGTTGGTCGCGGAGGGCGGCCACATCGCAGGCTTCGATCTGGGTGGGGCGGAGCGCGATGTGGTCGCCTTCGAGTTCATGGTCGGCGACGAGCCCGCCGCCACCGACGATCTGGTGCCGGGCTTTCGCAAACTCGGTGCGATCAGCGCGCGGCTGCACGCCCACGCCCGGCGTTGGCCCCGCCCAGAGGGCTTTGAGCGCAAGACCTGGGATTTCGCCACCACCATCGGCCCCACCCCGCATTGGGGCGACTGGCGCGCTGGCATTGGCCTGACGCCCGACGGGCGCGCCCTCCTGGAGCGGCTCTGCCTCGACCTCGAACGCCGCCTCAGCGCCTATGGCAAAAGCCCCGAGCGCTTTGGCCTGATCCACGCCGATCTGCGCCTGGCCAATCTACTCATCGACGAGACCGGCCACATCGGCGTGATCGACTTCGACGACTGCGGCTTTGGCTGGTTCCTCTACGATTTCGCCGCCGCGGTCAGCTTCTACGAGCACGAGCCCTTCATTCCAGACGTACAAGCCGCCTGGCTGGCAGGCTACCGCGAGGTGGCCGATCTGGCCCCCGAAGACGAAGCCATGCTGCCCACCTTCGTCATGCTGCGCCGTCTGCTGCTCACCGCCTGGCTCGCCAGCCACGCCGAGACCCCGACCGCCCAAGAACTCGGCAACGGCTACACCGAGGGCACGGTGGCGCTGGCCGAGCGCTTTCTCTCCGAACCGGTGCGAGGGGGTGCGTGATGGGCCTCAAAGCGCGCCAGATCCTGGACATGAACGCCTTCGATGCCGGGATCGACGGCAGCCCGCCCGACGCGTTGCTCGCCCGGCGTATGGACAACGTGGGCGCGGCCTCGGTGCTCTTCTACCGCCGCCCCATCGAGATGGTGCGCGGGCGCGGCTGCTGGATGGAAGCCGCCGACGGCACCCGCTATCTCGATTTCTACAACAACGTGCCCTCCGTCGGGCATTGTCACCCGGGCGTGGTCGAGGCGATCTGCGCGCAGGTGAGCGAGCTCAACATCAACAGCCGCTATCTCCACCGCACCACCGAGACCTATATCGAGCGCCTGAAAGCCACGCTGCCCCCCGGCGCCTGGAACGTGGCGCTTGGCTGCACCGGCAGCGAAGCCAACGATCTGGCCCTGCGCGCGGCGATGCGCTGGACCGGGGGCACGGGCTTTGTCGTCACCGAGACCGCCTATCACGGCAACACTGCGGCCGTGATCGAGGTCTCGCCCGCCTCCCTCAAACGCGGCAAGTTGCCAGCGCATGTGCGCGCCGTGCCGGCCCCTGGCGTGGCGGCTTATGGTGAGGACATCGCCGGTGGCTTCGCCAGTGCCGTCAAACGCGCCATTGCCACGCTGAAGCGCCGCGGACACGCCTTCGCCGGGCTGATCGTCGACAGCATCTTCTCCTCCGATGGCGTCTTCGCCGACCCGCCGGGCTTTCTCACCGAGGCCGTGCAGGTGGCGCGCGATGCCGGGGGTCTGCTCATTGCCGATGAAGTCCAACCCGGTTTCGGGCGCACCGGCATGATGTGGGGGTTCGAGCGCCACGGCCTCCACCCCGACATCGTCACCATGGGCAAGCCCATGGGCAATG
>JBCDHK010000431.1:0-3075 GCA_038750185.1 Pseudomonadota bacterium | reverse complement strand
CACAACCGCCCGCTCGGCCGTTTCCCAACCGGAGACCGCCTCAGACGAGATAGGCCCCGCCCCCGAGGGGGACGAGGCTTGGTCCGCGCTCATGGCGCGCTCCTGTCAGGGGCTCAGAAGACCACCTCGAAGCCACCGGCCTCGAGCGCCGCGCGCCGCTTGGCGTCCCAAGCTGCCTCCCAGTCGGACGGACCTTCCGCCTTCAACTCGGCCCAGGCCGCGGCCAGCGCCCCCTGGCGGGCGATCAGATTGTCGTTATGGGCCTGCGCGGCATCCGACCAGGCGCCGATCTCCTTGAAGTATTTGATGGCACCGTCGTGGTAGGGCGAGACCCACTCGAAGTTCTGCTTGTCGAGGTCCCAGCCCGAGATACCCGGCGCGTTGCCGTCGTAATCCGCAAACAGCTCCACCATCGCCTTCGTCATGTTGTAGACGAGGTCCGCGTCCTGATCCGCCATCGCGATCAGCACCGGATAGGCGTAGCCGGCCGTCGGGGTGCCGTCCGTGCCGTCGATGGTGGCGCCGACCTTGGCCATCATGGGCGAGAAGAAGGGGGCGATCGCCTGCATGCGCGCGAGGCCATCCGCGTTGGCGGGATCGATCGGGGGCCAGTAGAGACCGCGCGGGTTGGTCTCCTGCTCATAGGTCCGGCCCGAGTTGGTCGAGGCGAAGACGGCATCGACTTGGTCGTTGCCCATGCCCTTCCAGCTGTCGGTGAAGCCGCCGAACTCGACGCGCTCCACATCGTCCCAGGTCAGCCCGCCATAGGCCAGATAGGCCTCGTTGTTGACGTTGAGCGCTGGGGCACCCTTCACCCAAGCGACACGCTTGCCCTTGAGATCCGAGTACTCGAAGCCCTCGCAATTGGGCTTGCCCACATCCTCGCAGACATCCGCGGCGACCCCCATGGCGAGGCCCACGGTGCCGCCGTTGTTGGCCATCAGCACGCGCACGGGCTGAGGCCCCCAGTTCTCGGCGCCAAACTGGAACACGCCTTCCTGGGCCATGAAGGACCCGCCGACGCCTGTGGCCGAGAACTGCACCTTGCCCTGGCGCAGCGGCTCGGAGCGGGCGACGTCGTTCTTGCCGGGTAGGACGCGCAGGTTCACGCCGGCCTTGTTCTTGAGGGCCGCCCCAATGGCGACGGACTGGTTATAGCCCGCGCTGCCGGTCCCGTAAGCGGTCCAGGCAAGCTGGCCGGGCAGAGTGATCTCGCCGGCTGTGGCGACGCTGGTTGCAGCGAAGCCTGCGCTGGCGGCAAGGGCGATGGCGGCGGTCGCGGTGGCGATCCGGTTCATGGAAGTCCTCCCTGTTGTTCTCGGAACTCGCGGTTCTCTTGGTCACCATCACGGCAGGCGTCCGAGGCGGCGTCAACCCGCTTTTCCGAGGACCGTATCTCAGCCCACGGGATGAGCCTCTTGTCACTCGACGAGACGCGACGGCGTCATGCGCCAAAGGACAAGCTCATGCTCATCTGTGACGAGCGTGAACGGCGCGCCTAGGCGCTCTGCTACCTGCGTGGGGCTGAGCAGGCGGGGGCCCACTTGCAGAGCGACCAGCCAAACGGTTGCACCACTCTTCTCCACAATCTCGTAGAAACGACTGTCGCTTCCGACATTCAAACTTTCAAAAGGGTTGCCCCAGATCGGAACGCGGTATTGGCTCATAACCCAGTGTTGCCATGGTCTCGTTTCTGCAACAGGCGCGCCGACCTCCATAATGCCACCGCCACAGTAGCAGGCCACATAGATCGGCACATCAAGGTCATCCTTCAGGTGGTAGCGTAGTATTCCGTAGCTCAAAGTGTCAGAAAATAGTATTTTGTCAGCTGTACTCGCATTTTCCTCTAGATAATTCGCAAGTGAGTGAATAGAGCGCTCATATTCGGGCCGGTACTCTGGGCGGGCGTGGAAGGAGGCAATGTTGAGGGCAATGATGGCTGTGGCGATACCCACAGCTAGCTTGACCGGGAGCCGAGCAAGCAGAGTGCCAAGTGCCAGGGCGGCGCCGGCAACACCAAGCAGCGCGGTGCGCGGAAGCAAAACTGGTTTCAGGAAGCTCGCCAGGTACATTGCCGCTGGCAAAAGCGTCAGGCCGATGATCAGGAGCCCATGCTGCCACCGTCCCAGGTACGCAAGCCACAGGCCCGCGAAGAGTGCTCCCACGATGAGCATGCCGGCCGGCAGGGTCCCCCAGCCGAGACCCGAGAAGCCATACACATCATGAAGAAGTGTGAGCAGCGCGCCGCCATCGGGGCGCTGGAGCCAGCTGAAAGCGCCCAAGCGATAACCGACGTAGAGCTGCAGCAACGCTGGCAGCACCAAGATCCCGAGGAGGCCGAGAGTGAGGATGACGGGTCGGGTCGGCCTTCGACGATCTGCCGAGAGCAGATCATCCAAGAAGAGGAGCCCTGCTGAAAGGGCTACCCAGAAGACGGCGATGAAATGGACATGGACGGTGAGGGCGCCAAGGACCGCATAGCCGACGAGGAACGGGAGTCGTCTGTCGGCCGGTCGATTGAAGGCGGCCGCCAGTGCTGATGCTGACAGTGTCATCACGAGAAAGAGGAGCGCATAAGCGCGTGCCTCTTGACTGTAGTCCATATGAAGGGCCCAGGCTGCCAGCAGAGCTGTCGACCAGAACGCAACCGATGCACCCCCGATGATGCGCCCGAGAACGTACATCGCTGGCAGGCAAAGGGTTCCGAAAAGGAGCGGCAGACTGCGGATCGCAATCGGATCAGTGGAAGGCAGCACAAAAGCCTTATATAATAGGACGTTAAGAGGTGGGTGTACATCGGGGACGTCGAAAAGCAAGGTGCTGTAGGGGAGGTGCGCGAAGACGGTCGTCAGCACCTCATCGAGCCAAACGTCATCCTCGTCGAGGCTTGCCCAGCGCAGCCAGAAGCCAGCGACGGTAACGGCCGCCAGCCCCAGGACCTCGCGAAGGCTGACCGCCTGCCCCCTCACCGCTCCATCGCCTCCTCAACGGCCCTTGAATTCGGGGCGGCGTTTTTCGATGAAGGCGGCCATGCCTTCGCGGCGATCTTCGGTGGCGAAGAGGAGCTGGAAGGAT
>JBCDHK010000430.1:0-3077 GCA_038750185.1 Pseudomonadota bacterium | reverse complement strand
GCGTTTGGCCGATCCCAGAATGATGGCTTCAGGGTAGAGCGTGTCGCGGGCGCGCGGGATCAGATGGGCCTCATCAATGATCACCAGATCGACATGGCCGATGCGCTGGACCTGCCGCGCCACCGACTGCACGCCGGCGAACAGGATCTGGGCATGGGCCTGGCGCTTGCCGAGCCCCGCCGAGTAGATCCCCGCCGGCGCATCGGGCCAGAGCCTGAGGAGCGCCGCATGGTGCTGGGCGATCAGCTCCTTGACGTGGGTGACGACCATGACCCGGGTGCCGGGGAACTCCTGCACCGCGCGGCGGGTGAACTCGGCGAGTATTATGCTCTTGCCCGATCCGGTGGGGGCCACGACCAGCGGATTGCCGGTCTCGGTCTCGAACCAGCGATAGAGCGCGGCGATGGCCTCTTCCTGGTAGTTGCGCAATTCGATCATGCCGCGGCCTCCGTGCGCGCGCCGTCGCGCCAGGTCGTGCCGTTGCCGAGGCGGTACTCGACCCATTCCTCTTCGGGGTTGGCGTCGATCTGCTCGCCCGGCACCAGGGCGGGGAGATAGAGATGGGCCGGGCAGTCGTGGCCGGCGGCCTGCGCCTTCGGGCTCTGCGGGGTCTCGAAGCGGGTGCAGTGGCCGGCGCCGTCGGCCGTGAAGGTGAAGTGCAGGCAGGAGCGGCAGGTCCGCCGGGCGAAGGCGCCCTGGTGGCAGACACCGAGATGCGGGCAGAACCGGCAGGGGACGGCGTCGGGTTTGTCCTTGAGGCGCGTCGGCGCGGCATGGGCATCGACCAGGCGCTCGACGCGGGCGATCTGGCGTCCGGCCTCTTCCGCGTCGTGGCGGATCCGTTCGATCAGGATCGCCTCGGTGTCCTTGTTGACGCCGACGTAGAGGCCGCGGGCGATGCCGAGGCCCATCATACCGGCGTGGAGCTGGTGCCAGTGCTCGGGCTTTTTGGCGAGCAGCCCGTGCTTTGCGACCGCGCGCCAGTCGGCGGCCTTCATCGACTTGATCTCCAGGACGTGGTTGGCCTTGGGCGCTTCGATCACGCCGCGGCACTGGCCGTCCGCCTTGCCGCGCAGGAACCCGCGGGCCAGGGCAAAGCGCCACTGGCGCCCGGTGGCCGGATCCAGGTCTTCGACCGTGAGGCCGGCGCGGCGCAGATCCTCGACGATGCGCCGCTCCTCGATGTCACCGCGCTCGAAGAGGCGCAGGCGCAGCCCGTCGGGGGGCTCGGCGGCGGTGGCCCAGCGCAGATCGTACCAGAGCTTGCGCTCGCACGCGTGGCCGAGGGCGCTGGCCGAGATGCCCCAGCTCTCGAAGCGGGGCGCGCGGGCTGCCTCGCGGGCACGGGCAGCGTAGATCGCCGACACGGTGGGCGAGACGATATCGGAGAGATCAGCCATGGCGGGCCTCGCGCACCAGGACGGGCGGCGGATCGGTGGGCACGGGCAGTCCGGCTTGGGCGAGCAGGCTGTCGAGAGATGCGCGGCTGATCCAAGCCAGGCGTTTGCCGCAGCCCGTGCAGATCAGTTGTGCCAGATGGGGCGCGCGCGCCCGCTCGATGGTGGCAGTGGTCGCACCGCAATGGGGGCAGGGTCTGAAGGCGCCGGTCTTGGCCGTGAGCGCAACCGTGCGGCCATAGAGTTGGCAATAGGGATCGGATACCATGCGGTACCTCGCTGGTCGAAAGAGTGGCGATGGGGAGCGGCGGGGGTGAGTTTGGCGACTGGCCCCGCCGCTCGGCTACCTCACGCGGTGCGGCCCCAGGGCGCCGAGCGCTGGCCCGGCTGGGCGGGAAGCGCCGTTGGTGTCGGCGCCGGAGCGCCCGCAGGTGCGCCGGGTCTGGCGCTCGCCCCGCCGATCTGCTCGTATTTCTTGACGATGTTCTTCTCGCCGTAGTTGTCGGACTTCACCCCGAGCGTTACCGCCATCGGGATGGCGTGCAGTTCCTCGGTGTCGGTGACGCGCAGTTTTCCGCAGGCGTGGCAGATACTGTTCAGCTCGCGCTGGGCGATTTCGACGGCTTGGGCGTTCTGGTTCCAGAGGTTGAGCATGGTCCAGAAGCGCCGCCCGGGGTGTTCGCTGTCGAGCACCTCGAACTCCAGATTGATGTACGACCCGGTCTGTTGCTTGGTGTCGCGCCGTTCGCTCTTGACGATCTGCGCGGTGTAGGTGCCCGCCGGCAGAGCGGTGCGATCGCTCATGGTGGCGCCGTGGGTGGCGTCGTAGGTTCCGCCGAGATCGGCCATGGGGTCTCTCCTTTACTGAGCAGTCTCGACCGCGGTGCGGTCGCGGTGGACGGGCAGATACGGCGCTAAGGCGCCAAACATCTGGCCACGGTGTAGCGGCAGTTGGGACGGGGTCTCGAAGCGCGAGCCGGCGATGAAGGCCGGGCGCTCGTCGAGAAACAGCACCCGCTGGCCAGAGCCCGTGCCGCGCACCCGGCCCTTGTTGGCGCCCTGCTCTTCCTTGGCGGCGGCGACCGAGTAGTTGAGAAAGCCGATCACATCGACGGTCTCGACCACCATGGCCGAGGCGCGCTTGTGCAGCTTGATCTCGTAGCGGTCGTAGGCCTCGGTGGTCGGATCCTGGTGGGTCTTGACCATGGAGTGGGCGATCAGCACCACGCTCATGCCGCGCTCGCGTAGCGCATTGAGCCCGTCGAGGACGAAGCGCCAGTGCTTGTCGGCCTCGACATAACCGCGCCCGTAGCCAGGGGCTTCGATGCTGGCCCATTTGTTCTGGGCGCAGGTCTCGCGCCAGACCAGCGGCTCCAGCCAGTCGAGGCTGTCGAGCACCACGGTCTCAAAGCCGTGCTCACCGGTGTAGAGCGCCTCGATCGCCTGGCAGACCTCGTCGAACGAGCCGAGCGGCTGCTCGGAGAAGGTGGTGACGTCCAGATCGCCCGCGCCCTCCTCGGTCTGGATGAAGATCGGCGCCGGGAACTCGGCGGCAAAGCTGGTCTTGCCGATCTTGGGCACGCCGTAGATCAGGAGACGCGGCGGCTTGTCGGCCCGTTTGCGGACCAGGGTGTCGAGCGAAATCGCCATGGCGACTTCCTCCTCTCTTGCGGGCCAAGG
>JBCDHK010000429.1:0-3085 GCA_038750185.1 Pseudomonadota bacterium | reverse complement strand
CGAACCCGCCGCACGCCGGTCACGGCGTTGCCATGCCAGCTTGGGGCTGGCGCCTCTCTGCCTGCGCTAAAGGGGGCCGATGGTGCGGTTTCGCAACGTCGACCCTTTGCCGAGGCGTAAAACGCCGCTAGCTCGAAACCCATGTGCTTGTCTTGTCCTGACATCGCCGTGTCTTCGCTTGCCAGCGACTGCCGTTTCGGGCGGTTGCGTTTCGGTCTGGCCCTGTCTGGCTGTCTTGGTGGCGGTGACGCCCCTCTGGCGGGCGCTGATCTCCGGCGTTGGCGGTGAGCAAGCGCCATCTCCTTGGGCGTGCGCCTGACGCTGTTCACGCCGCAGCACCCCTTACATGCGATCTCAAGAGTGCCCTGGCCTTGCGCAGAGCCGCGAGCGGGCGCCATCCTCGGGCGAGCGCGCGAGAGATCGGCGGCTACACTCTCTCGTGTTGGTCCCGCCCATGATCCCGCTCCTTGCGACGCCGCGTCTGACCTTGCGCGCCTGGCGTGAGGCCGATCTGGCGCCGTTGGCGGCGCTGCATGCCGACCCTGAGGTGATGCAATACCTGGGCGCGCCGATGACGCGCATGGCGTCCGATGTTCTGGTGGGGCGGTTTTTGCAGAAATGGGAGGAAGAGCCGCGCTTTGGCTGGTGGGCGCTGGAGGAAAGCCGCACCCACACCCTCATTGGTTTTGCCGGTCTGGCGCGCCCCGACTTCACCACGCCGCCGGCGCCTTGCGTCGAGATCGGCTGGCGGCTGGCGCGCACGGCCTGGGGCAGAGGCTATGCCAGCGAGGCGGCGCGGGCCTGCCTAGAGCACGGCTTTCGCACGGTGGGGCTCGATGAGATCCTGTCGTTTACCGTGCCCGGCAATACCCGCTCGCGCGCGGTGATGGCGCGCATCGGTATGACACACGATCCGCAGGGCGATTTTGAGCACCCGCTCTTGCCCGAGGGCAGCCCGCTGCGCCGCCACGTGCTCTATCGTCTGAGCCGCGATGCGTGGGCGGGTGCGCCGTCGATACCGGCCTAGGGCGCCAACGGCTCCTCGCGGCGAAAGAAGATCGACAACTGGCCGATCTCGACGCCGAACTTGCTGACATAGGCCCGGTTGACCAGGACGCGGTCGTCGAGCGCCCAGATCCAGTCGTCGAAGCTGGCGCGCAGTGGCCCGTCCGGGGTCTGCAGGTCGATGGTGTAGCGCCAGTTGAAGGCGTTGCCCGCCTCCTCGCCCACCGCCTCGCCGACCACGCCCTCGGCGGTGCCCGCCCAAGTCTCCTCGCCGGTCTTGTAGAGCCGCCAGATGCGCTGCTCGGTCGAGCCGTCCTCGTAGACGAAGTCCTCGGTGAGCGTCAGCGTCTCGCCGTCCCATTCGCCCAGCGCCTCGACCACGAAGCTGCGGCGCAGATTGCCGAAGCGGTCCTGGAACACGCCGTGGGCGGTGAGGCGCCCGTCGAGA
Organism: Pseudomonadota bacterium; assembly: GCA_038750185.1. Classification (GTDB taxonomy): domain Bacteria; phylum Pseudomonadota; class Alphaproteobacteria; order Rhodobacterales; family Rhodobacteraceae; genus Thermohalobaculum. The sequence goes on along the minus strand of JBCDHK010000429.1, from coordinate 1,632 downwards.
AAGCGCTCCAGTTCGAGCTCCGGGCCCTGGCCCAGTTGGTCGGCCAGTTCCGGTTTGCCGTCGCACCCGGCAAGTGCTGCGATGAGGGCGAAGGCGGCGAGGCGGTGGTGTGTGCGTCTCATGGTCGGGAGGATAGTGCGCGTGCCCGGCGCGGACGAGTGGTTTGCCCGCGCCAATCGCGCTAGAGTGACCCGCATGCGTGTGTCTCTCGTCTTCCTCGCGGGTCTTGTTGCCCTGGCCGGTTGTACGCCCGAGCCGGCACTGCCCGATCTCGACACCATCTACGCCGATGTCGCGCGGGCTGGACCCGATGCCGTGCGGCGCCCCTTGATTACCGTGCCGGGCACGCTGGGCTCGGTGTTGCGTGATCAGGAAAGCGGCACGGTGGTCTGGGGTGGGGGCTCGCGCGGGCTCTCGGCCGATCCGGACGACCCGGAGGAGGCCCGCCTGATCGCGCTGCCCATCGCCGAGGGGCCGGTCTCGGCGCTGCGTGACGGTGTGGTGCCCTCGGGCATTCTCGACCGCGCCCAGGCCGAGGTGCTCGGTCTGCCGGTGGAGATCGAGGTCTACGCCGGTATTCTGCGCACGCTCACGGCAGGGGGCTTTCGCTCGGGCACGCGTTCGCAGATCGATGCGGCCCTCACCCGCGCCAGAGAGGACAACGCCGCCGGCGGCCCCAGCGTCGAGGATTACGCCAGCCTGACCGCCGCCGAAGCCGATGCCTTTCGCTTCGACTACGACTGGCGCCGCGACATCCCGGCGCTCGCCCGCGAGTTCCACGCCTTCGTGCTCTCGCGCAAGCGCCAAGTGGCCGCGATCCGCTCCATCGCCGAGCGCCGCAGTGTCGATCCCGACAGCATTACCTTCGATCTCCTGGCCCACTCCATGGGTGGGCTGGTGACGCGCTATTATCTGATGTACGGCCCCCAGCCGCTGCCCGAGGACGGCACGCTGCCCATACTCACCTGGGAGGGCGCGCGCCACTTCCAGCGCGTGGTCTGGGTGGCGACGCCCAACGCCGGCTCGATCCTGGCCATGGACAACCTGATCAACGGCAAATCGCTCGGCCCGTTTCAGCCGTTCTATCCGGGGGCACTGCTTGCGACCCACGTCTCGGTCTGGCAAATGATGCCACGGGCGCGCCACGAACGGGTACGCGAGGCAAACGGTAATGCGCTGGATCTCTACGATCCCGCGCTCTGGGAGCGCCATGGTTGGGGACTGCTCGACCCCGAAGCCGAGGCGCTGCGGGCCTGGCTCATGCCCGACATCACCGACCCGGGCGCGCGCCTCGATCGAGCCCGGCGCCATCAGGCGCGCCTGATCGCCCGCGCCAAGGCCTTTCACGCCGCCATGGACCGCCCGACCAGCCCGCCGGCACGCCTGGAGACGTTTCTCGTGGTGGGCGGCGGTTTCGCCACGCCTGCCGCCGCCGAAGTCGACCCCGCCAGCGGCAGTTTCACCCTTACCGCCCGCGAGGAGGGCGACGGCGTGGTGCTGCGCGCCTCGGTCTTGCTCGACGAGCGCCAGGGCGGCACGGCGGGGGGGGGTCTGCGCACGCCCCTCGATGTGGACACCACGCTGTTTCTGCCCGACGAGCATGTCGAGCTGGCCAAAGACTGGATTTTTGGT
>JBCDHK010000428.1:0-3091 GCA_038750185.1 Pseudomonadota bacterium | reverse complement strand
GCCCTGCCTATTAGACGACCGGAACCGATTTAGCGCTATCACCGCCCGCCCGGCAAGGTATACCGGCGCGACCAAACGCCGTGTCCGCCGCCCAATCACCACAAGCCACTCCGACCACAAGCCACTCCGACCATTGGGACCGAACTGCCGTGACCGATCCTAGCACCCCTGTCCTGCCAAAAGCGCGCGAGAGCGTGCCCGAGGCGCCAGAGCGCCCCTCCATCGCCTTTCAGGGCGAGGAAGGCGCGTTCTCCCATGAGACCTGTCTTGCCGTCTATCCCGAGATGACGCCGCTGGCCTGTCCCACCTTCGAAGCGGCGCTCGATGCGGTCAAGGCGCGCCGGGCGGATCTGGCGATGATGCCGATCGAAAACTCACTGCACGGACGCGTGGCCGATCTGCACCACCTGCTGCCGACCTCGGGGCTCTATGCCATCGGGGAGGCGTTCTCGCGGGTGCGGCTGCAATTGCTGGGGCTGCCGGGCGTGGCGCTCGATGAGATCGAGGAGGCGCAGTCGCTCTATGTGGCGCTTGGCCAGTGCAAGCGGTTTCTCGCCCGCCACAACATCCGCGCCCTCGCAGGCCCCGATACCGCAGGCAGTGCGCGCGAGGTGGCCGAGGCGGGCTTGCGCACGCGCGGTGCCATCGCCAGCCGCCTCGCCGGCGAGATCCACGGCTTGGAGGTCTTGGCCGAGGGCATCGAAGACGCCTCCCACAACACCACCCGCTTCTTAGTGCTCTCGCGCCAGAAGATCGAAGCCGATCCCACCGGCGGCCCGGCCATCACCAGTTTCTTCTTTGAGGTGCGCAACGTGCCAGCGGCGCTCTACAAAGCCATGGGCGGCTTTGCCACCAACGGTATCAACATGGTCAAGCTGGAGAGCTACATGAAAGGCGGCTCGTTCACCGCGACCGAGTTCTACGCCGAGATCGAGGGTCATCCAAACGACACCCCCGTGCAGCGCGCCATGGAGGAGTTGCGGTTTTTCTGCCACCGCCTGACCGTGCTTGGCGTGTTTCCGGCCCACCCCTTCCGGCGCGAGCAGAGTGAGGATGGGGCGCGTTGACAGACGACTATGGTTGCAAGGTTTCGTAAACCACGCGCTTCAGACGTTTTCTAACCTCGGCACGCCATGGTGAGAGAGGGTCCGGAACGGGCGCGCCGGAGCCGATTGCGGGCCTCCCGGCCCGCTGCCCGCTGGGCCCAGGCGCGGGGTGCGACATGGGTGGGGGAGCGCACCCCGCGCCGCTCTCAACATGGGCGCGGAGGCTGAGGCGGGGGAGCGCTCGCAGCGCTCAGGCCGCGCCGATCAGTTCGGACTGCTTGACCACCACCTCGGCCTGGCGGATCGAGGCCAGATCGATCAGCTTGCCGTCCAGCGTCACCGCCCCAGCGCCGGCCTTCTTGGCCTCTTCCATCGCATCGATGATCCGCTTGGCCTTGGTCACGGCAGCCTCCGAGGGCGTGAACACCTCGTTGGACAGGCCCACCTGGCTCGGATGGATCGCCCATTTGCCGACCATACCCAGCGTCGCCGAGCGCATCGCCTGCGCCTTAAAACCCTCAGGATCGGAGAAATCGCCAAACGGCCCATCGACCGGCAACACACCATGGGTGCGGCAGGCGGCGACGATGGCCACCGTCGGGTAGTGCCAGGGATCGGCGTAGTGGATGGCGCGCGCCGCCCCGTCCTCGCGCGTGTCCTCGATCATGTGGTAATTGGCTTGGGTGCCGCCGATGGCGGTGGTTTGCATGCCCATGAACGCCGCATAATCGGCGGGACCGATGCTCATCGCCTGCATGCGAGGGCTGGCGGCGGCAATCTCCTCGACATGGGCGAGCCCCGCTGCAGTCTCGATGATCACCTCCAGACCGAGACGCTTGGTGGCGCCCTTGCCGTCTTCGATGGCCGTCACCATGGCATCAACGGTGTAGATGTCGGACTTGTTGCCCGCCTTGGGGATCATGATGCGATCGAGGCGGCCGTTGGTCTGCTCCATCAGATCGACCACATCGCGCACCCAGTAGGGGGTATCGAGGCCGTTGATGCGCACGCTGACGATCTTGTTGCCCCAATCGATGTCGTTGATCGCCTGGATGACGTTCTTGCGCGCCTCGATCTTGTCGTCGGGCGCCACGGCGTCTTCGAGATCGAGGTTGATCACGTCGGCGGCGGAGGCGGCCATCTTCTCAAACAGCGCCGGGCGCGAGCCGGGGCCGAACAGCTGGCAGCGGTTGGGATGCGCCACGGGGGCGGGCTGGACGGTGAAGCTCATGGAGGTCTCCTGGCGAAGGCGCGTGCGCGCCACGGTTGTATCGCGGCGCACCCTAGGCGCAGGCCAAGGCTGGGGTCAATCGTCGCAGCCGGGGTGCGGCCCGGTACTGGGCCGCACTTTCACGCTGTGGAAACGGGGCAGGGCGCCCGCAATTCCGTCAGGCCTGGCCGCGGCGCGCGCGCACCAGGCCAAGCCCGCCAAGTCCCGCCAGAAGCAAGAGCGCCGTGGTCGGCAGCGGCACCGCCGTCACCTGGATCGAGACCGAACCGAGCGAGGATTGCAGCGCAAAGGTGTATTCGCCCGGGGCGAGTGGGTTGAACGTTGCGCCTGGGGGAGTGAGGCCGGGAACGGCCGGCCCAGCCAGGAAAGCGAACGTCGCGTTCTGTGAGCCCTGCTCCAGCGTCGAGGTCGGGGTCAGCAGCGACAGATCGATGACCCCAAGCGCGCTCTCATCGGTGTCCACGCCAGCATCGAGATCATAGAGCAGTGCGACCTCGAAATCCGCGATGGTCTGGCTGCCGGAGCCGGTCACTTCGACGTAGAAGTTGAAGTTCCAGCCTGCGCCAAGCGCGGCGCCTACGAAGCCGTCGTTGAAGGCAGGCTCGACGAAATAGGTGCCAGCACCGTCAGTGGTCGGGGCGGGATTGTTAAAGCGCTGGGTGGCGCTGAGCCCCAGCAGCAGCCCGTTGCCGGTGTTCGGATCGATGAACTCCGAGAACGCGGTCGGGTTAGTCGGAATGCCCGAGCCGCCGAAGGTGGCCTGGGGCAGATCGCCGAAGGTCTGGAAGCTGGGTGAGATCGGGGCAGCCTGGGC
>JBCDHK010000427.1:0-3107 GCA_038750185.1 Pseudomonadota bacterium | reverse complement strand
GTCTTGGGCCGGGCGCCGGGTGAGCGTTCGGGCCCACCGCTGACCGGGGCGGCGGCGCGCAATCTGGCGGCGTTTCGCACCGTCTACCGCCGCCGCGATTATGACGAGGCCGAGCGGCTGCTCGATGAGGTTACGGTCAGTCTGAACGGTATCGGGCGGCCTTCTGCCTGGGCCGACCGGCGGCGCCGTCTTGCGCGCCGTGCCGCGCGTGAGGGGCGGCCCGAGCGCGGCTACCGTATCGCCGCACAACATTATCTGACGCCCGCCGACGGCTACGCTTATGCCGATTGCGAGTGGATCGCGGGCTGGATTGCGCTGCGCCGCCTAAACGATCCGGCCCGCGCGCTGCCCCACTTCGAGCGCTTCGAGGCGGCTGTCGAGACGCCGATCAGTCTGGGGCGGGCGGGCTATTGGCTGGGGCGCACACACACCGCGCTTGGCAATGCCGAAGCGGCGCGGCGTGCTTATGCGGGTGCAGCCCAACATCAGACGTCTTTCTATGGCCAGCTTGCCGCCGCCGAGATCGGCGCACCGGGTGATACGCGCCTGGCCGGGCGCGATCTGCCCGATTGGCGCAACAGCCCCGGTCTGCGCCAGGACGATGTGCGCATGGCGGTGTTGCTCCATCTGGCCGGACGCGACTCGCTGGCGTTGCAGAGCTTTGCCCATCTCGGCAAGACGCTCGACGGTGTCGGCCAAGTGGCAGCGCTGGGCGCGCTGCTGATTGATCTGGGCAAACCCCACTACGCCGTGCGCATGGCCAAGCAGGCAGCGCGGCGCGGTATCGTGCTCCATCCGGTCTATTATCCGCTGCACGATCTGGCCGAGTATGCCAGCGCCGTCGAGCCGGCCTTTGCGCTCTCGATTGCGCGCCAGGAGACCGAGCTTAACCCAGTGGCGGTTTCGCCCGCGGGCGCACGCGGGCTGATGCAACTGATGCCGGGCACGGCGCGCAAAGTGGCCAGTTGGATCGGCGAGCCCTATGACCGTGGCCGCCTGACCCGCGATTGGCGCTATAACGCTCGCCTTGGCCAGACCTACCTGGCGCGGCGCACGGCCCAGTTCGGTGGCTCCTACGTGATGGCGGCGGCGGCCTATAATGCGGGGGCGGGGCGTGTCGATCAGTGGGTTGGCGAGTATGGCGATCCGCGTCTGCCCGGCGTTGATCTGATCGATTGGATGGAGAACATCCCCTTTCGTGAAACGCGCAACTATGTCCAGCGTGTCATGGAGGGGCTCTACATCTACCGCACCCGCCTCAGCGGTACGGCGGGGCCGATGACGATCCAGGCCGATCTGGCGCGCGGGGTGCGCGGCTGAGCCAGTCGCTCAAACGCCGCTGCCCTCGCGCGGGGGCGGCGGCGCGGCGGCTTTGGCCAGGGCTGCCTTGCGCGCTTGGGTGCGCCGGGCCTCGGCCTCGATCTCGGCGCGTGTGGGGGGCGTTACCAGTCCGGCCGAGATGATCAGCTTGGCCGCTTCCTCGACCGTCATGTCGAGAAACACCACGTCCTTGCGTGGCACAAACAGCAAAAAGCCCGAGGTCGGGTTGGGTGTGGTCGGCAAGAACACCGAGATCATTTCGCCGTGGCCGGTGTGCTCCAGGATTTCGCCGCGGGTCTCGGTCGAGACAAACGCCACCGCCCAGAGATCGCGCCGCGGATACTCGATCAGACAAGCGCGCGAAAACGACGTCCCCGATTGGCTGAGCACGGTCTCGACGATCTGCTTCATGGCATTGTAGACCGAGCGCACCAGCGGCAGCCGGTCGACGATGGCCTCGCCCAGGCGAATGATCTGCTTGCCGAACACCTTTTTGGCAAAGTAGCCGACCACGGTGGTGAACAGCAAAAACACCACCACACCAAAGCCCGGAATGTCGGTGTCGATGTAGGTGCGCGGGTTGTAGGGCGCTGGCACCAGCGGGACGATCTGGCCGTCGACGAAGGTGATGAAAGCCCAGGTCAGATAGACCGTCACCACGATGGGCGCGATCACGACAAAGCCGGTCAGAAAATTGGCACGGATGCGCGTCCAGGCCGTGGATTTCGGCCCGGGACGGCGCGCTCGTTTGGAACGGCCACGCGGGCCGGGTTGCGGGTCGTGGCTCATACGCGCCCCTAGCTACTTGGCCAGAGGTTAGTAGCCACGGTCGCGATCGACAACGCCTACCAGAGCTTTTCCGGCCAAATCGCGGACAATATTGGCCGCAATCGCCTTGCTGGCGCTCTTTGGACGCGTCACCGAGGCGATATGCGGGGTCACGGTGACTTTGGGGTGGACCCAGAAGGGATGCTCTGTTGGCAGGGGTTCGGTGTCGAAGACATCCAGGGTTGCGTGGCCCAGGTGAGCGTTGTCGAGAGCTTTGAGCAGCGCCGCATCATCGATCAGCGCGCCGCGCCCGGCGTTGATCAGGCAGGCGCCTTGGGGCAGGCGGGCCAGGGTTTCGGCGTTGAGGAGACCGGTGGTCTCGGGGGTTTGCGGGAGCAGGCCGACCAGGATCTCGGCCTCGCTCAGTAGGGCATCAAGGCCACTCGGCCCATGATGGCAGCGCAGGCCTGGCAGGCTCTTCTGGCTGCGCGACCAGCCACTCACGCGAAACCCGAGGCCCTTGAGCGCGCCCGCGCAAGCCTGCCCCAGCGTGCCGAGGCCGAGGATGCCCACCGTGCGGTCGCCAGCGAGCGGTGGAAAGTTGCGCTCCCACTCGGTGATGGGGGCTGAACCGATATAGCGGTCGATGGCCAGATGATAGCGCAGCACATGGCCCGTCACGTAATCGACCATGCCGAGCGTCAGCCCAGTCTCGACCATGCGGCAGAGCGGCACGTCCTTGGGCAGATCGGGGCGGGGCAGGATGGTCTCGACCCCAGCCCAGAGATTGAGGATGGCGCGCAGCCCGGTGTAGGGCGTGAGATCGGTCAGCGGGCCGTGGCCGGCGAACACCAAGTGGGTGACCTCGGGCGGCGCGATCTCGGCCGGGTCCATGATCAGGCGCACATCGAGGTGCTCGGCGGCAAAGGCCGCGCTCAGGTGCTCGGCATACTCGGCGCGCTGATCGGGATGGCCGGCATACAGCACGACAGGGGGGAGCGTGGTCATGGAGCCTCACC
>JBCDHK010000426.1:0-3118 GCA_038750185.1 Pseudomonadota bacterium | reverse complement strand
CTTCAACGGCTTTTCGGGCTTCAACGGCGTGCTGCCGCCCGAGCTTTTCGGCATCGACTGGCGCAAACCCCGCCCGTTCTACTACCTGACGCTGTTTTGGGCCGTTCTCGCCTATCTGGCCGTCCTCTACGTCAGCCGCACCCCCTTTGGCCTCGCACTCCAAGGCGTGCGCGACAATCCCCGCCGCATGCGCGCGCTCGGCTTCAACGTCACCGCCCATCGCATCGCAGCCTACACCTTTGCCGCCGTGATCGCGGGCGTGGCGGGGGTGCTGCTCACCTGGCAGTCGGCCCAGATCTCGCCCGGCACTGCAGGGATCCAGCCGGTCATCGACATCCTGATCATCGCCGTGGTCGGCGGGCTCGGACACCCCATCGGGCCGTTCATCGGCGCTTTCATCTATGTGGTGCTCTCGACCTTCGCCATCGACATCCTGATCGGGCTCGGGCTCTCGGGCGAGCGGTTTCGCCTGCTGATTGGGCTCGGCTTCCTAGTGATCGTGTTCTTCTCGCCCGACGGAGTGCTGGGCCTCTGGAAGCGCCTGCGCGAGGCCCGCCGCCGCGACCGCCTCACCGGAGAGCCGCGATGACCGCCTCGCTCTCGCCCCGTCTGGCCGCCACCGGCACCGACAACGCGCTGGAGTTGCGCGGTATCTCAAAAATGTTCGGCGCGCTGGCAGCCCTCTCGGACATCGAGTTGACCGTGCGCCCCGGCGAACGCCGCGCCGTCCTCGGCTCCAATGGCGCGGGCAAGACCACGCTCTTCAATGTCGTCACCGGCGATTTTGCGCCGACCACCGGCTCGATCCGCCTCTTTGGCGAGGACGTCACCGCCTTTCCACCCTATGAGCGCATCAGGCGGGGCCTGCGCCGCACCTACCAGATCTCGCTCCTCTTCAATGGCCTCAGCGTGCGCGACAACGTCTACCTCGCCTGTCGGGGTGTCTCGCGCAATCGCTTCTCGCTGCTCCGCCCCCGCCGCGACGACGCCCTGATGGCCGCAGCCGAGGCCCTGATCCATGCGGTCCACCTGGATGAGGCGCGAGAGAGCCCCGTCGCCGATCTCTCCTACGGCCAGCAGCGCCAGCTCGAAGTGGCCCTGGCGCTGGCAGGCGCGCCGCGCTTTGTGCTCTTCGACGAGCCCGCCGCCGGTCTCTCGCCCACCGAGCGGCGCGAGTTGGTCGAGATCCTCACCGGGCTGCCCGCACACATGGGCTTCATCATCATCGAGCACGACATGGATGTGGCGCTGCGCGTCGCCGAGCGTGTCACCATGATGCACAACGGGCGCATCTTCAAAGAAGGCTCGCCTGCCGAAATCGAGAACGATGCCGAGGTTCAGGCCCTCTACCTCGGGGGCGGGCATGGCTGAGCGTGCGCCCTCCACCGCTCCCGCCCTCGATGTGCGCGCGCTGCATGTCTACTACGGCCAGTCGCACGCGTTGCAGGGCGTGGACCTGACCCTCGGCGGCGGCGTCCTCTCGGTGGTCGGGCGCAACGGCATGGGCAAGACCACGCTTTGCAACGCGATCATGGGGCTCCAGCCTGCCGCGGGCGGGGCGATCCTCTTCCATGGCCAGAGCCTGGCCGGGCGCGCCACAGCCGAGATCGCGCGCCGTGGCATCGGCTATGTGCCGCAGGGGCGCCGCCTCTGGCGCTCGCTCAGCGTGGAGGAGCACTTGCGCCTGGTCGCCAAACCGGGCGGCTCCTGGACCATCGAGCGCATCTACGCCACGTTCCCGCGCCTGGCCGAGCGCCGCGCCAATGGCGGTGCGCAACTCTCGGGCGGCGAACAGCAGATGCTGGCGATCGCGCGTGCGCTTCTCCTCAATCCGCGCCTACTGGTGATGGACGAGCCCACTGAGGGCCTCGCCCCGGTGATCGTCGATCAGGTGGCAGCGATGCTGGTGGCGCTCGGCGAGGAAGGCGCCATCGACGTCCTGGTCATCGAGCAAAACATCGGGGTGGCGACCGAGGTCTCCGAGCAGGTCGCCATCATGGTCAACGGGCGCATCAACCGTGTCATGGAGGCCGGTCTCCTGGCCGCCGACCGCGATCTGCAACAGCGCCTCCTCGGCGTCGGGCGTCATGGCCACGACGAGACCGACGAGGTGACCGATACGCCCGGCGAGACCGCAGCGAGCGCCCGCTCCACAGGGCCGCAGCGGATCTACCTCTCCAACCTCGAGACCCCGACCCGCTGGTCGCGCCCGGTGCCCGTCCACGTCATCGAGCAGCAGGCGCGCACGATCACGCCCGTTGCCTCGACGCTGGCCGAGGCCCACGAGCCCCGCCCGCTGGCCCTGCGCGAGAGCACGGTGCTCATCGCCGGCACTCTCGATACCAAAGGCGCCGAGTTGCGCTTTATGCACGACATCCTCAAGGGCGCGGGGCTGCGCGTGCGCCTGGTGGATCTCTCGACCTCCGGAAAGCCCTCTGGTGCCGAAGTGCCCCCCCATGCCGTCGCCGCCTACCATCCGCGCGGCGCGGCCGGGGTGTTTACCGGCGACAGAGGCCGCGCCGTCGCCGCCATGACCGAGGCGTTCGAGCGCTGGATGCGCGCCCAGACCGATGTGGCAGGCGTGCTCTCGGCGGGCGGCTCGGGGGGCACGGCGCTGGTTAGCCCCGCCCTGCGTGCGCTGCCCGTGGGTGTGCCCAAACTGATGGTCTCGACCGTGGCGTCGGGCCAGGTCGGCCAATACGTGGGCCCGACCGACATCACGCTGATGCACTCGGTTGCGGATGTGCAAGGGCTCAACACCATCACCCGCGACGTGCTCGCCAACGCCGCCCACGCCATAGCGGGCATGGTGGCAGCGCGCGCAGCAAGCCGGCGCACCCGCGCGCCCGCGAGGGCCGAGAAACCCACCATCGGCATCACCATGTTTGGCGTGACCACAGCGTGTGTGCAGGCCATCGTCAAGGCGCTCGAAGACGACTACGACTGCCTGGTATTCCACGCCACTGGCACCGGCGGGCGGGCGATGGAAAAGCTGATCGACAGTGCCAAGCTGCGCGGCGTGATCGATGTCACCACCACCGAGGTCTGCGATCTGTTGATGGGGGGCGTCTTCGCCGCCGATGAGGATCGCCTGGGCGCCGTCATCCGCGCAAGGCTG
>JBCDHK010000425.1:0-3122 GCA_038750185.1 Pseudomonadota bacterium | reverse complement strand
TCCACCGGCACCCACGTCAACATCTCGGTCGCAGGCCTGGCCGCCAATGCGCCCAACCGCGCCAACGCGATCCGCTTCCTGGAGTACCTGGCCTCCGACAGCGCCCAGGAGTACTTCTCGGCTGGCAACGACGAATACCCCGCCGTGCCGGGTGTGGGCCTCAGCGAGAGCGTGGCCTCGCTCGGCCTGTTCCGCCAGGACACCATGAACCTGAGCGTGCTGGGCGAGCGCCAGACCCAGGCCCAGGACATCTACAACCAGGTCGGCTACGAGTGAGCCACACCTGAGCCGGGTGGCCTCGCCCGGACGGCATCAAAGGGCGTCCCATCGCTGATGGGGCGCCTTTTTCGCTTGTGTTTGCAGCAATCATCACGCCATGCTTTTTCAGCATTTGCAACGATGGCTGCATGTTCGATCCCACAGACGTACTCGCCCGCCAATTCGGCACCCATTTGGCCGAGACCTATCTGCACCATTGCGGTGCGCACGACCCCGGCTATGCCCCCCTGATCGGGGCTGCCGCGCAGAGCCTGATTGCCCGCCTTGCCACCACCGATGCGCCCTACCACGATGTGCGCCACACGGTGATGGTGGTGTTGGCGGGCCAGCAGATCCTGTGTGGGCGTGCGCTCGATGGCCCGGTGCCGGCGCAGGATTGGCTCCACCTCACGCTGGCGCTGCTCTGCCACGATATCGGCTATGTCTCGGGCGTGCTGGCGGGTGACAATGGCGCCACCCAAGTGGCCGACGAGACCGGCCAGCGCATCACGCTTGCCCGCGGAGCCACCGATGCGGCGCTCGCGCCCTATCATGTCGACCGCTCCAAGCTGTTCATGCGCGAGCACTTCGCCGCCTCCGAGATCGTCGATGTCGATCGGCTGTGCGCCTCGATCGAGTACACCCGCTTTCCCGTGCCCGACGACAACGCCTACGCCGAGACCGGCACTGAAGCCGGGCTGGTGCGTGCCGCCGATCTGATCGGACAACTCGGCGATCCGCTCCAGCCGCGCCGGGTGGCAGGGCTCTACCGCGAGTTTGTCGAGACTGGCATGGCCGAGCGCCTCGGCTACGCCTCACCCGCCGATATTCGCGAGGGCACGCCGGCGTTCTACCGCGCTGAGGTCGAGCCCTTTATCGGTGATGCGCTGGCGCTCCTGCGGCGCACGGCTGAGGGCCAGCGCTGGGTGGCGGCGCTGCAGGCCAATGTGGGCCGGTAAGGGCGCTCAGCCCTAGTGGCCCGGGCGCGAGCGCCGGATCTCGCGCGCCAGCAGCAAGACCGGCAAAAACCCAAAGGCCACGATCACCAGCGAGGGCACCGCCGCTTGGGCCAAGCGTTCGTCGGAGGCCAGGCGGTAGGCTTGTACGGCCAGGGTGTCGAAATTGAACGGGCGCAGGATCAGCGTCGCCGGCAACTCCTTCATCACGTCGACGAACACGATCAGCGCCGCCGTCAAGAGCGAGGCACGCAGGAGCGGCGCATGCACGCGCGCCAGCGTCGCGCTGGGGCCGCAGCCGAGCGTGCGCGCGGCGTGCTCCATGGTGGGGCGAATGGTGCCAAGCCCCGCCTCGACCGCATTGAGCGCGACCGCCATGAAACGCACCGTGTAGGCCAGGAGTAGCGCGGCGATGGAGCCGGTCAGGAGCAGTCCCGTCGAGATACCGAAAGTGGCGCGCATCCAGGCATCGAGCGTGTTGTCGAAGGCCGCCAACGGCCCCAGCACGCCGACGGCGATCACGCCACCCGGAATGGCATAGCCGGTGCCCGCCAGCATGGCGGCAAAGCGCGCCCCCGCCCGCGGCGCCAGACGCAGCGCATAGCCGATCAGGAGCGCGCCGACGACCGTGATCGCCGCGGCAAAGCCCGCCAGCGTCAGCGAGTTGAGCGCAAAGGCGACATAGCGCCGGGCAAACGGGCTCTGCCCGCTGTCCACCCCCATTGAGAGCAGCATGACAAGCGGCACCACCACGCCAAACAGCACCGGCAGCGCACAGACCACTACCGCGAGCCCCGCGCGCCAGCCCTTGAGCGGTGTGACCGGCAGCGCCTCATAGCGGCGTCCGGCCTGATGGCGCTGGGCTGCGCCGCGCTGGGCGCGCTCCAAGGCGGCCAGGGTGAGGGCGAGCACCAGCAAACAGCACGACAGCTGCGCCGCCGCCAAGCGGTCTCCCATGGAAAACCACGCCCGGTAGATGCCGGTGGCAAAGGTCTGGATGCCGAAATGCGCCACCGTGCCGAAATCGGCGATGGTCTCCATGATCGCCAGCGTCGTGCCGCCGACGATGGCCGGGCGCGCCATGGGCAGGCTGACACGGAAAAACGTCGCCCACGCGCCGCACCCGAGCGTGCGTGCCACGTGGGCTGCCGTCACCGATTGCTGGAGGAAGGCCGCGCGGGCCAGTAGGTAGACATAAGGGTAGAGCACCAGCGTCAGCATGAGGGCAGCGCCGGGCAGCGAGCGCACCTCGGGAAACCAATAGTCGCGCGGCCCCCAGCCCATGACAGCGCGCAGTGTGCTCTGCACCGCGCCCGGATGGTCGAGCAGATCGGTATAGGCATAGGCCAGCACATAGGCCGGAAACGCCAGGGGCAGTGCGAGGGCCACTTCGAACACACCGCGCCCCGGAAACCGGCACGCAGTGACCAGCCACGCCGTGGCGGTGCCGAGCACCGCGCTGCCCAGCGCCACCATGAGCACCAGCCAGAGCGTGGTCAGCGCATAGCCCGGCAAGACGGTGCTAGCGAGACGGTTCCAGGTATCCAGATCACCCCAAAGCGCGCCGAGCGCCACGGCGAGCGAGGGGCCCGCGCACAGGAGCGCAATCGTCCAGGCCGACCAGATCAACGGGCGGGCAGGGCGGCGGCGCATCGGCGGCGCAAGGGCGGTATCGCTCACAGGTTTCGACCGTGTTGGGGGTTTGGAGGATAGAGCCGGATGTAATTCGATGGGAGGGCGATGACAGTTGGCGCGCAACTCTCGAATTGCGCTTGGCTACACCGGCGGTGCCGCGGGCCTCAGCGCTCGCAAGGGCCTCTCACTCAGCCAGCAGTCGCTCCAAAGCCGCCTCCCACGGCGGGCGGGGGCCGAGGCGGGTGCGCAAGAAGTCGATGAAGGCGCGTGCCT
>JBCDHK010000424.1:0-3132 GCA_038750185.1 Pseudomonadota bacterium | reverse complement strand
GCTCGATCATCTCGTCATTGGACAACGCGTGGGACTTGTTGCCCGCCAGATAGACCATGCCGCGCCCATTGCCCCCGCCCGTAAAGCCCACATCGGTCATCAGCGCCTCTCCGGGGCCATTGACCACACAACCGATGATCGAGAGCGACATGGGCGTCTTGATATGGGCCAGGCGATCTTCGAGGATCTCGACGGTCTTGATCACGTTAAAGCCCTGCCTTGCGCAGGACGGGCACGAAATGATGTTGACCCCGCGGTGGCGCAGGCCGAGGGCCTTGAGGATCTCGTAGCCGACTTTGACCTCCTCGACCGGATCAGCCGAGAGCGAGACGCGCAGCGTGTCGCCGATGCCCATCCAGAGCAACTGCCCCAGCCCGATGGCCGATTTGATCGTGCCCGACGTGAGGCCCCCGGCCTCGGTGATACCGAGGTGAATCGGACAATCGGTCTGCTCGGCCAACGCCATATAGGCGGCGAAGGAGAGAAACACATCCGAGGCTTTGCACGAGATCTTGAACTCGTGAAAGTCGTTGTCCTGGAGGATTTTGATGTGATCGAGACCGGACTCGACCATGGCGTCGGGGCAGGGCTCGCCGTACTTCTCCAGGAGATCGCGCTCCAACGAGCCCGCGTTGACGCCGATGCGGATCGCACAGTTGTGGTCACGCGCGGCCTTGATGACCTCCTTGACGCGCTTCTCATCGCCGATGTTGCCCGGGTTGATGCGCAAACACGCCGCCCCGGCCTGTGCCGCCTCGATGCCGCGCTTGTAGTGAAAGTGGATGTCGGCCACGATCGGCACCGGCGAATGCTGGCAGATCTCCTTGAGCGCGGTCGAGCTTTCCACATCGGGCACACTGACGCGCACGATGTCGGCACCAGCTTCGGTACAGGCCTCGATCTGCTCCAGCGTGGCCTTGGCGTCGTGGGTCAGGGTGTTGGTCATGGTCTGCACCGTGATTGGTGCATCGCCGCCCACGGGCACCGGCCCGACCATGATCTGGCGGGACTGGCGGCGTTCGATGGTGCGCCAGGGACGGATATGGTTGATCGCCATCGAGGACTCCCGCGGTTGATCCGTGCCGAAAATAGGGGCTCTCTCGGCACAAGTCGAGGGCTGTGCGCGGCCCATGGGCTAGCGCTTGACAGGATGCGCCGCCGATGCCGAAAGTCGAGTGCCTGGAATGGGAGCCCCACCATGGCGCGCCCGCGCATCAAGGTCTGCTGTATCGCCTCCGAGGCCGAGGCCCGTCTTGCCGCCGAGGCGGGCGCCGACCTGCTCGGCCTGGTCGGGCCCATGCCGTCGGGGCCTGGGGTGCTCGATCTGGCGCTTGCGCGGCGCATTGCCGCGGCCGCTCCGCCTTGGGCGCGCCCGGTGTTGCTCAGCGCTGCCACCACTGCCACCGAGATCACGGCTGAGGCCGAGGCGGCGGGTGTCGATATGGTCCAAGCCGTGCGCCCGCTGGCCGAGGCGCAAGCGGCGGCGCTGGCGGCGTCGGGGCTCAGCTACATCCAAGTGGTGCACATCGAGGGGCAGGATGCCTTGGCCAAGGCGCTGCGCTACGGCGCGCTTTGCGACGCGCTGTTGCTCGATTCGGGCAGGGTTGGCGCCGACGTCCTGGGCGGGACCGGCCAGCGCCACGACTGGTCGCTGAGCGCCGAGATCGTCCGGCGCGCGCCTTGTCCGGTGTTTCTGGCGGGCGGGCTCGACCCGGGCTGCGTCGTGGCGGCGCTGGCCGAGGTGGCGCCGTTCGGGCTCGATGTCTGCTCCGGGTTGCGCCCTGGTGGCGCGCTCGATCCGGCACTCCTGACAGCCTTTGTCGCCGCTGCCGGGACGGGGGTGGAGCACGTGCCATGATCCATTGTTTCGGCTCGATCAATCTCGATCACGTCCACCGCGTGCCCCGTCTGCCTCGCCCGGGCGAGACGCTGGCCGATACCGGCTATGCCCGCCATCTGGGTGGCAAAGGGCTCAATCAGGCCCTAGCGGCGGCTCGCGCTGGCGCCTCTGTGCGCTTGAGTGGGGCCATCGGCACGGGTGAGGCTTGGCTTTGCGCGTGGCTGGCGGGCGAGGGCGTTATCACCGAGGGCGTGGCGGTTCTGGAGGACCACGCCACCGGCCACGCGGTGATCTTGGTGACGCCCGAAGGCGAGAACGCCATCGTCATCCACGCTGGCGCCAACCGCGCCATCCCTGAGCGCACGCTTGATGCGGCGCTGGCGGCGGCGCGCCCTGGCGACTGGTGGCTGATGCAAAACGAGACCGCCCCCGGCCCCGAGGCCATGGCACGCGCGCGGGCGCGCGGCCTGCGCACGGCCTACGCCGCAGCGCCCTTCGAGCCCGAGGCGGTGGCGGCCATGCTGGAGCATCTCGATCTGCTCGCCGTCAACCAAGGCGAGGCGGCGGCCCTTACCCAGACGCTCGGCATCGGCGCCGAGGCGGTGCCCATGCTGCTCGTCACCGAGGGCGCCGAGGGCGCGCGCTTGCATTGCGCCGGTGAGACGCTGCATGTCGCAGCCGTGGCCGTCGAGGCCCAAGACACCACCGGCGCGGGCGATTGCTTTCTCGGCTATCTGCTGGCTGGGCTCGATACTGGGCTCAACGCCACGCCCGCCCTCACCCGCGCCGCGGCGGCAGCGGCGCTCTCGGTGACGCGCGAGGGGGCCGCTTCGGCAATTCCCACGGCTGCAGACGTTACGGCCTTTCTGGAGGCACGGCGATGACACCTGTCCTGATCGACACCGACCCCGGCATCGACGATGCCATGGCCATCCTCTACGCCCTCGCCGAACCCGCGCTCGATGTGCTCGGCCTGACCAGCGTGTTTGGCAATGTCGATGTGGCCACGGCTACGGCCAACGCGCGGCGCTTGGTCGAACTGGCCGGCGCCGAGGTGCCCGTCGCTGCCGGGGCCGACGTGCCGCTGGTGCAGCCGCCACCCCCCCATGCCGATTACGTCCATGGCGCTGATGGCTTTGGCGGGGCTGTCCTGCCCGAGCCGGTCCGCCCTCCCGATCCCCGCCCGGCCTGGCAGTTCATCGCCGAGACCTGTGCTGCGCGCCCTGGCGAAATTACTCTGATCGCGCTCGGACCCCTGACCAATCTGGCCCTGGCGCTCGACCAGCGCCCGG
>JBCDHK010000423.1:0-3139 GCA_038750185.1 Pseudomonadota bacterium | reverse complement strand
GGCTCTCGGCCGCGATCCGGCTGAAACAGCTCGGCGGTGACGACATCTCGGTTGTCGTGCTCGAAAAAGGCTCCGAGGTCGGCGCGCATATCCTCTCGGGCGCCGTGCTCGATCCCGTGGGGCTCGACAAGCTGATCCCGGATTGGAAGGCCAAGGGCGCGCCCATCGACGTCCCCGTCACGCGCGATCGCTTCTGGATCCTCGGCAACTCGGGCAAGATCTCGCTGCCCACCTTCATGCTGCCGCCGCTGATGTCCAACCATGGCTGTTATATCGTCTCGATGGCCAATGTCTGCCGTTGGCTGGCCGAGCAGGCCGAGGAGATGGGCGTCGAGATCTTCCCCGGCATGGCTTGTTCGGAATTGGTCTATGACGAGGAGGGCCGCGTCGCTGGTGTGGTCGCAGGCGAGATGGGTCTCGACAAGGACGGCCAGCCCGGCCCGGCCTACGAGCCCGGCATGGAGGTGCGCGGGCGCTATGTGCTGCTGGGTGAGGGCACGCGCGGCTCGCTGGCCAAAGAGGCCATCGCCAAATACGCCCTCGACAAGGACAGCGATCCGCAGAAATACGGCCTCGGCATGAAGGAGCTGTGGGAGTTGAAGCCCGAGCACCACCAACAAGGCCTGGTGCTCCACACCATGGGCTGGCCCTTGGGCGGCAATGCGGGTGGCGGCTCGTTCATGTATCACCTGGACAACAACCAAGCCTATGCCGGCTTCGTCGTCCACCTCGATTATAAGAACCCCCACCTCTATCCCTACGGCGAGTTCCAGCGCTGGAAGCACACCCCCGAGATCGCGGCCATGCTGGAGGGGGGCAAGCGCATCTCCTACGGCGCGCGTGCCATCACCGAGGGCGGCTGGCAGTCGTTGCCCAAGCTGGTGTTTCCGGGGGGCGCGCTGCTTGGCTGTGCGGCGGGCATGGTCAACGTGCCGCGCATCAAAGGCAACCACAACGCCATGCTCTCGGGGCGTGCGGCGGGTGATGCCGTTTGGGCCGCGCTCGAAGCGGGGCGCGCCCAGGACGAGCTGACGTTCTACGAAGAGGTGGTGCGCGAGCGCGACATCGGGCGCGATCTAAAGGCGGTGCAGTCGGTCAAGCCGCTCTGGTCGCGCTTTGGCATGATCCCGGCGCTGGCTGTTGGCGGTGTCGATATGTGGGTGTCGTCGATCTTTCGCGGCATGGGTATCGGCGGGTTTTCGCTGCTGCCGTTCCTGCACCACACCAAGGCCGACCACGAGGCGACGGGCAAGGCCAAGGATTATCCCGAGATCACCTATCCCAAGCCCGATGGCGTGCTGAGCTTTGACCGCTCGACCAACGTAGCCTATTCGTTCACCAACCACGACGATGCCCAACCAGCCCACCTCAAGCTCAAGGACTCGAACATTCCCGTCGAGATCAACCTACCGCTCTATGGCGGGCCCTCAGCGCGGTATTGTCCGGCGGGGGTGTATGAGTATGTCACCGAAGAGCAGGGCACGCGCTTTCAGATCAACTATCAGAACTGCGTCCACTGCAAGACCTGCGATATCAAGGAGCCCTCGCTCAATATCGTCTGGACTGTGCCCCAGGGCGGCGACGGCCCCAACTACCCCAATATGTGAGGGCACACTGTGTGAGGGTGTGGCGCCCTCACACCACCGCGACCGGGTAGGGCACGGGGGCTGAAAAGCCCCCGGTCAGCATAAACCACGTCATCACGGCGGCGATCAGCGCCGCGGCGCCCGAGAGCGCAAACACCGAGCGCACCTGTGGATCGGCATCGGCGTTGAGGTTGGCCAGGAGCTTGCCCTGTTCGCGCGCTGATTTGAGAAAGTGGCGCCCGGCTGGGATCAAGCGCAGCCCGACATTGATCCCCATGGAACTGACCACCAAAGCCACGGCAACGCTGGTGATGGCACGCCAAAGGGTCAAGTAGTCGCGAGGATCGGTGAAGATGTCGAGCATCGGGCATTCTCCTCAAGATACGCGGTGGAGCGCACGCGGTAGCGAATCGACGGCACAGTCATCGTCTGAGTACTAGACTTATGTGTCTTGTCGCCCAGGTCACCTCGCCATGGTGCCGCAGTTTCGCCATAATGTGGCAATTGCTGCCATTTTCAGCGATGCCGCAGCGCAGCGCCTGCCTTGTGTGCAGTTGCACAAGCGTGCCCACGCGCTCTTGCTCGCGAAGCCGCCGCTTGGCGTCTAAACGGTGCATTCCTGGGCAGTCGCTTGAGGTTTATCCGTTGCACCGCTCCCCAAGCCGGCCTAGCGTGATAGCGTGCAGCCCCTGCTGTGGGGGAGAACGACAGGGAGAATGATCGTTATGCGCCTGACGCGACGCCTGGCCGGCCTTGGCCTTGCTCTGACCGTGAGCCTCGGGCTCGGCTTGGCGCAGGCCCGCGCCGAGACCCCGCCCAACATTCTGGTCGTCGCCACCAAGATCGACGACATCGTCTCGCTCGATCCGCAGGAGAGCTTTGAGTTTTCGGGCTCGGACATCCTCAACAACATGTATGGCTCGCTGGTGAGCTTTGATCCGGCCGATCTCTCGCAGGGCTATGTGGGCGATATCGCCGAGGCGTGGGAGGTGTCCGAGGACGGCACCGTCTTCACCTTCACCATCCGCGAGGGGCTGACGTTTCACTCGGGCAATCCGATCACGGCCAAGGATGTCGAGTTTTCGCTCCGCCGCGCCATCGCGATGCAAAAGACGCCCTCGTTCATCCTGACCCAGTTCGGTTTCACCCCCGAGAACATGGAACAGACCCTCGTCGCCACCGGCGAGATGACGTTTCAGCTCACCACCGACAAGAAATACGCCGAGTCCTTCGTGCTCAACTGCCTGACCGCGACCATCGCCTACATCGTCGACAGCGAAGTTGTCGCCGCGGAGGCCATCGATGGCGACTACGGCAATGGCTGGCTGCGCACCAATTCCGCAGGCTCGGGCGCTTACAAGCTGGTCAACTGGAAGGCCAACGAGAGCTACACCTTGGAGGCCAACCCCGATTTCTGGCGCGGCGCGCCCGGCATGCGCCGTGTCATCGTGCGCCACATCGAGGAGTCGGCCACCCAGCGTCTCCTCCTGGAGAACGGCGACATCGACATCGCGCGCAACCTCAACCCTGAGGATATCGCAGCGGTGAGCGCC
>JBCDHK010000422.1:0-3140 GCA_038750185.1 Pseudomonadota bacterium | reverse complement strand
GGGCTGGGACGGCACCGCCCCAGGTTGTAAAGCTGAATTGGCACCACGAGGCGCATACCGTGATTGTCAAGTGCGACAGATTGTGCTAGCTAGTGAGTGCCGGTATAAAAGGGTTCCGATTTGAGAGCCTAGGCTGCGCTACTAAGCGGCGACCGGTGAGACGTTGCCGGTGCGGTCGCGGTTTTTGCCGTTAGCCGCCAAACCCGGCGAGCCTGGGAGAAAATGATGGAACTCATCTACTATGTAACGCCAACGGTCGCGATGGCCGTCTACAGCGCGATGATGGCGATGGTACTCATCGGCTAACACCAACCAACGCGCCTCTGCGCGATGGAATGTTTGGGATGCCAAGAACGGCATACCCCCAGTGCATCAGGCGGCCGGGTACGGCCGCCTTTATAGTTTCCTGCGATCAGAACGCGGGCTCTACCCTCCAGATATCGCGCGCATAGCCGCGAATGGTGCGATCGGAAGAAAACCGCCCCATCTGTGCCGTATTGAGCACGGCCTTTTGCATCCAGATGTCTTGGTCAGCCCAAGCGGCATCGATCTCGCGTTGGCGGGCATAATAGGCGGCAAAATCGGCAGCGACTTGGAAATAGTCGTGGTGGCGCAGGTTGTCGGCGATCTCCTTGAAGCGCGCTGGATCGTCGGGCGAAAAGGTGCCGTTTTCGATCTGCTCGACAACCTCGGCCAGCATGGGCTCGGCCTCGATGATCGCGCCCGGAACATAGCCCGCCTCGCGCGCAACCCGTACCTCCGAGGCGGTGCGCCCGAAGATGAAGATGTTGTCCGCCCCCACCGCATCGCGGATCTCGACGTTGGCGCCATCGAGCGTGCCAACGGTCAGCGCGCCGTTCATGGCAAACTTCATATTGCCGGTGCCCGAGGCCTCCTTACCCGCGGTTGAGATCTGCTCGGAGAGGTCGGTGGCCGGGATCAGGCGCTCGGCCAAGGTGACGTTGTAGTTGGGCGGGTAGATCACCTTGAGGCGCCCGGCCATGATGGGATCGTCGTTGATAGTGCGCCCGATATCGTTGATCAGCTTGATGATGAGCTTGGCGACATGGTAGCCGGGCGCGGCCTTACCGGCGAAGATCTTTACGCGCGGAGCCCAGTCGCGCTCGGGCTCGCGGCGGATGGCGTTCCAGAGGGCGGCGGTCTCCAAGATGTTGAGGAGTTGGCGCTTGTACTCGTGGATGCGTTTGATCTGAACGTCGAAAATCGCGCTTGGGTCGAGCGTTATGCCGAGTTCTTCATCCACCCATGCCGCCAGCTCCACCTTGTTGGCCTGCTTGACCGCGGCAAAACGGGCACGGAAATCGCCATCCTCGGCATGGGGTGCCAGCGCCTCCAGCCGATCGAGATCGGTGATCCAGGCCTCGCCGATGGTCTCGGTAATGAGCGCGCGCAAGCGCGGATTACAGCCGTAGAGCCAGCGCCGCGGTGTGACGCCATTGGTTTGGTTGACGATCTTCTCAGGGTGCAGCCGGTGCAGATCGGCAAACACCGTCTCGCGCATGAGATCGGTATGGAGCGCCGAGACGCCGTTGACGCGATTGGTGCCGATGAAGGCCAGATTGCCCATGCGGATCTGGCCGTGATCGATGATCTTGACGTGATCGGGACGCTCGGGCGCCTCGGCGTGGTGGGCGGCATCGATGCGCTCGATCAGTTGCAGATGGCGCGGCAGGACACGCTGCATCAGATCCCACGACCAGGTCTCCAACGCTTCGGGCAACAGGGTGTGGTTGGTATAATTGAGCGTGGCGCGCGCCGTGGCCAGCGCCTCGTCAAAGGGTTTGCCGTGGGCATCGACAAGCAGGCGCACCAGTTCGGCCACGGCAATGGCGGGGTGGGTGTCATTGAGCTGGATCGCAGCCTTCTCGGAGAGCTTGGCCGGATCATCGTGGCGGGAGAGAAAGCGGCGCAAGAGATCCTGGATCGAGGCGGCGGTGAAAAAATACTCCTGCTTGAGGCGCAGCTCGCGCCCGCCCTCGGTGGTGTCGTCCGGATAGAGCACCCGCGAGATGGTCTCGGCCAGGATCGCTGGTGCGGCTGCGCCAACGAAATCACCACGGTTGAAGGCCGCCAGATCGAACAGATGTTCGGGCTTGGCCGACCAAAGGCGCAGCGTATTGGCCCAGCGCGCGCGCCAGCCGGGCACCGGCGTGTCATAGCCTTGAGCGATCACCGTATCGCCCGCCTCCCAGACCGCGGCGTCGCCGTTGTGCGAGTGGACATGGCCGCCAAAGCCGATCCGATAGCCCGCCTCGCGACGCTCGAACTCCCAAGGGTGCGACTGGCGCAGCCAATCCTCAGCCTCCTCGACCTGCCAGCCGGCGTTGAACGACTGGCGAAACAGCCCGTGCTCATAGCGGATGCCGTAGCCATAGGCCGGGATGCCGATGGTCGACATCGAATCGAGAAAACACGCGGCCAGCCGTCCCAGCCCGCCGTTGCCAAGCGCCGCATCGGGCTCATCGCCAAGCAGCGCGTCATAGTCCTGGCCGAGCGCCTCCATGGCCTGGCGCGCGGTGTCCTCCAGGCCAAGGTTGGCGATGGCGTCCTCCAGCAAACGCCCGATCAGGAACTCCATCGACAGGTAGTAGACCCGCTTGCGGTCCTCCTCATAGACGCGGCGCGTGGTGGCGAACCAGGGCTCGACCACCCGGTCGCGGATCGCACCGGTCAGCGCAAAACGCCAGTCCGAGAGCGTGGCCGAGGTGGCATCCTTGCCGACGGCATAGGTGAGTTGGGCTTCAATGGCCTGACGCAGCGCCTCTGGTGTGGGCGCGCGGGCGGTGGTGTGAATATTCATCGGGTTAGCTCCCAGTCCTCAAACGGACGCGTTGGCGCCCAGACGTCACGACCGCCAACGCCTACGCGCTGCGGTGTCCGGCCTCCCCCACAGAGGCGTCTCTCCCTTCGTCCCCGGCGCCGGCCATTCTGGCGGACATGGTGCGTGCAGCTTGGGCAAGCTCACCCGAGCCGGCAAGCCGCTCCAAGCTCAGAGCGGTACGCCGGCACCAGTTGGGATACTCCTCAACGGTTCCGGGCACGTTTTGTTGTTCGCCCTCTGAATAGATATCGTCCAATTGCAACGCAACAAGTTCGGATGACGCACGCCCGAGCAAGCC
>JBCDHK010000421.1:0-3160 GCA_038750185.1 Pseudomonadota bacterium | reverse complement strand
CTTGGAGCGCCTGATACGCGGCCGGGGCGCGCTCTGGGTCGACGGGCTGAAGATCTATGCGGTCGAGGACTGCGCCTTGCGGATCCATGCGGGCGGCGGCATTGATGTGGTGGATGCCCCCACCCGACGCCATCGCAATGTGCCAAGCTGACGAGCACCAGAAAGTGTGGGGTGCTAATATCCCCCTCTGTCAGGATAGTTATCATACTGGATTTCGGTAGAACTATACACGGAGCTTGCCCCGTAGTGCCGGTCCGTAGGGTTTTTTACTATGCGGCTTTAGTGCGGGTCTTCTTGAAGCGGTGGACGGGTGCGTGCGTGGCGCAGCCTGTTGCCGCCGAGCGGGGAGTGCCCATCGATCTTTCTCTCCGTGGAGATCGTACAACGTTCAGATGAGATCGCGGGCGGAACGCCTGGGCGCTAAGGATGCCTTGAAAGGATCGCCGGCCTGTTTGGTCTCAGTCGCGCAAGCGGCCCGCGGTGGGGGTGCTTTTGGTTGTCATGGCACCCCCTGCTTTGTTGCGGATGCCGGTGCTTAGGGCGATGGGCCGACTAACCTTGATGTATCGTAAATGCCACAATCGCCGAAGCAATGCACGCAATACCGTTATCGCACGCTGGCCACACCGCTCCTGGCCTCGAAATCGCTCCAGCGAAGACCAAAGCGCTCCAGAAACTTGCGCAGCCGGTCGGCGTCGTTGGTGCTGCGCTTGCGCGTGCGCGAGACGGCAAACAACGTCCGCCCGGCCTCGCTGAGGCTGGCCGAGGTCTCGCAGACGCGCATGACCGCCGCTAGTTGGGCAAGATCGAAAGGATCGATCTCCTCAACCGCAGGCCCGAGATAGCCGCGCACCAGCTTGGTATCGCTGTCGTCTGCCGTGCCGGCCCATTGCGCTTGCAGGATCTCGATCTCCTGCTCGACCATGGCCAGCGTGATGCGCCCGCGCGGTGCCAGTGTACACATCCGCTGCACCGAGGCGCCGAGATCGCGAAAGTTGCCGGGCCAGAGCGTGCCGGGGTGGCGGGCAAAGCCGAGATAGCGCTGGGCGGCATCGGCGTTGAAGCCGACGCGTGCGCCCATCAAGGCCTCGGCCTTGGCCAGTTCGTGTTCGAGGTTGGGCTCGATGTCCTCGCGGCGCTCGCGCAGGCGCGGCAGGCGAAAGGTCCAGAGGTTGAGCCGGGCGTAGAGATCGGCGCGGAAGGCTCCTTCGGCCACAAGACGCGCCAGGTCGCGGTTGGCGCCGGCAATCAGTTGGAAGCGGCTGGCGATCTCGTGGTCGGAGCCGAGTGGTAGGAACTTGCCGCTCTCGACGGCGTGCAGCACCATGGTCTGCTCGTCGGGGCCGAGGGCATCTATCTCGTCGAGAAACAGCAGCCCGCCATCGGCCTCACGCATCAGGCCGCGCCGCTCGGGCGCGCCCCCGGCCGCGCCGCGGCGATTGCCGAAGAGGGTGGCCATGCCCGCCTCGCGCCTCAGCGTGCCGCAATTGACGTGGACGAAGCGCCCGCGCAGGCGGCGGGCTTTGCGCTTCAGGGTGTAGATGCGCTCGGCCAGGGCGGTCTTGCCGGTGCCGGTGGCGCCGAGGAGCAGCAGTGGCGCATCCGAGGCGGTGGCGACGCGCTCGATGCGCTCGATCAGGGCGTTGAAGGCCGGGTTGCGAGTTTCGATGCCGCCCTTGAGCAGATCGGCCGATTGTTCGGCGAGCAGGTCGAAGCGCTGTTGCAGGGCGTTGTAGCGGCTGAGGTCGAGATCGATGACATCGAGAGTGCCGTTGGGGGTGTCCTCACCGCGGGGCGGGCCGGTCTGGATCAGGCGCGCTGGGATGTGGCGCGCTTCGGTCAGGAGAAACCAGCAGATCTGGGCGACGTGGGTGCCGGTGGTGAGGTGGACGTGGTAGCGCTCGCGCTCCTCGTCAAAGCCGTAGTCTTGGGCGAAGTCGAAGAGCTTGGCGTAGACCTCCTCGAAATCCCAAGGGTCGGTGAGATCGAGCCGGCAAAGGCGCACCTCGGTGGTGGGCGAGAGATGGGCGATGCTGCGTTGGACATGGCCTGCAAGATCGGCAAAGTGCTGGTCGTAGAGCAGTTCGAGACGGGCTACGGGCAGCGCGTTATGGGCACAAAGCTGGACCGAGGGGCGCCACTTGCGCCGCTTGCCCATGTCGAGCTGGGTGCCGAGGAAGCCAATGATAACGTTGTCCATGCGTTTATCTAACAGGATAAAATCTGATACTCCAGGATTATAATCTAAGGGATGCCTAGTGGCAGCAGGTGATTTTATAAAGCAAAATCATATGTTTATAGAAAATCTCGTTTTCTCTCAGCCCCCTCAGGGGAATCATGGCACCTTCTCTCCAGATCAACGGCGCAACCCACGGAGACGAGCCATGGCGAACAAGACCCTGTTTGCATCCCAGCGCGGACACCTCGCCCCCGAGGCACAGGCGCGCAACAACGAAGGCGCTGCGGCCTATGCCTACACGCCCGAGCATGCGCTCGCCCAGCTTGCCATGACCGGCACGCTCGGGCAGCTCTACTACGCCTCCCCCGAGGCCGAGCTTGCCACTGCCGTGCGCCTCGCCGAGACCGTCGAGCCCGCTTATCTGGCCAAAGCGGCAGTCCACGCCCGCAAAGCCGGCCACATGAAGGACATGCCCGCCGTGCTCCTCGCCGCGCTGGCGCGCACCGATCCGGCGCTCTTTCGCCGCGTCTTTGCCCGCGTCGTCGATAACGGCAAAATGGTGCGCACGTTTGTGCAGGTCATGCGCTCGGGGGCCACGGGGCGCAAGTCGCTCGGCACGCGGCCCAAGGCGATGCTGGCCGATTGGCTCAACACTGCCTCGGACTGGGCGCTGCTCCAGGCCAATATCGGCAACGATCCCTCGCTTGCGGACGTGCTGCGCATGGTCCACCCCAAGCCGGCAAACCGGGCGCGCGAGGCGCTCTTTGCCTGGATCCTGGGGCGGCCTTGCGAGGTGGCGCTCCTGCCCCAAGCGGTGCAGGACTGGCTGGCCTTCAAGGCCGAGGGGAAGGGGGCTGTGCCCGATGTGCCGTTTCAGATGCTGACCCAACTGCCGCTCGACCAGCGCCAGTGGACCGAGATCGCCGAGCGGGGCTCGTGGCAGATGGTGCGCCAGAACCTCAACACCTTCCAGCGCCACGG
>JBCDHK010000420.1:0-3163 GCA_038750185.1 Pseudomonadota bacterium | reverse complement strand
CCAGAGCGAGGAGAGCCGCGCCCTGGCGCGTGCCATCCTGGCCCTACCCGAGCGCCAGCGCGACGCGCTCGTGCTGCGCCACTTCGACGGCCTCGGCAATCCCGAGATCGCCGAGCGGCTGGCGTGCTCGGTCGAAGCGGTGGAAAGCCTGCTGGCCCGGGCGCGCCGGCGCCTGCACACTCAATTAAACGGTAAGGACAGTGGCCCCAACGTGGGCCGGATCAGGGACGACGGCCATGAACGATAAGGAGTTCGATCTCGATGCAGAACTAGCGCGTCTGGCAGCCATCGAGCGTACCAGCCATCCCCGGCCAAGCCGCGCGCTGGTCGAGCGGGTGCTGGAGGGGGCGCCGGTTGTGCGCCGCGACCAGGTGCTGGAGCGGGACTTGGGCAAGGCCGCACGCCTTGCACCGTGGCACCGGATGTTGGAGGCGCTGTTTCCCGAGGGCGTCGGCACGGCGGTGGCGGCGATGACGCTCTGTCTGATGACGGGCTTGGGGCTTGGCTATGCCTTGGGCGGCAATCCCGCGCCGCCCGAGCCCGATCTGTTGTTGGTGGCTGATGCGCTGTTGTTCGGGGATGAGTTGAGATGAGGATCTGGGACGCGCTCACGCGCACGCCGTGGTGGCTTCGGATCACGTTGGTGGTGTCGTTGTCGCTTAACATGGGGTTGCTCGGTTTGGAGATCGGCGAGCGCTTGCGCGCGGCCGAGGGCGAGACGCGCCAGAGCGGGCGCTTTGTCGAGCGGATGGTGGGGTTTTTGCCCGAAGACAGCCGTCCCCGCGCGCGAGAGATCCTGACCGTGCACGATCCGGCCAACGAGCAGGCTTTGACGGCGATGCGTGCCGCCACTGAGCAGCTCATTGCGGCGCTGCGTGCCGATCCGTTCGATCCGGGGGCGATGGACGCGGCGATGCGCGCCCGTACCGAAGCGCTGGCGCTGCGGTTTTCCCATCGCCAGCATCGTTTCATGATGCTGGGCGAGGCATTGCAGCCCGATGAGCGCCGCGCTTTTGCCGACGGTCTCGAAGCCTGGATGCGTCGGCGCACGGCGCGGCGTGGCGAACAGCAGGCTTCTGGGCGTTGAGGGTAGGGTCTAAGGGCTGAATGCTGCCATCGGGCCTCCGGTGTCTGTGGTCTCGATTGACCATGGCAGCCCGTGGCACGGTTTTGCCCATTCCCTCTTGCTCCCCGCCCCTTTTGCCCTGTCGTTTGCTGACAACCGTGAGGCCGCTTTGCCTCAGGCGGCGAGGACGGTTACGGTGTTGCGCCCGGCGCGTTTGGAGAGCAGCAGGGCCTGCCCGGCACGCGCTGTCACGCTCGCCGCATCCCGGGTGGTGTTGCCGTCATGGAGTGCGAGCCCGATGGAGACTGTCAGCGCGATTTCGCCGCCCTGATCGTCGATGGCAAAGCGCGGCGTTTCGACGGCGTGGCGCACGCGCTCTGCCACGCGTGCGGCGGCGTCGGTGCGGATTTCGGGCATCAGCACGAGAAACTCTTCGCCACCGATGCGCGCCACCACATCGCCCGCGCGCACGTTGAGGCGCAGTCGGCGGGCGAATTCGACCAAAACCTTGTCGCCGGCGCTGTGTCCGTAGTGGTCGTTGACGTGTTTGAATTCGTCCAGATCGAGCACCATGGCAGCCAGCGGTTTACCGGTCGCAGCCAGTGCTGCGGTGCGCGCATCGGCGTAGCGGCGGTTGGAGAGGCCGGTCAGCGGATCGGTCAGGGCGAGATCGAGACCATGACGGATCTCGCGGTGCAAGCGCTCAAGGCGGGCGCGGCGTTGGAGTTGGACGCGCAGGCGCGCGGCGACTTCGGCAAGGCCACCAGCGGGATCGGCAGGATCGAGCGTCAGCGCATCGGGCAATCCGGCTTGGAGCGCGTTTTGCGCCAGGCTGTGCGCGTCGGGGGGCGCCAGCAGGATCAGCCCGGCCTCGCGTGTCTTGGGGTGTGCTGCGAGCGCGGTCGCTAAGCGGGCGATGCTGTCCGGGCTTGGCCCTGGGCCGAGCACGATGGCATTGACACGGTGTGTCTTGAGATAGGCCAGGGCATCGGCGGCGTCCTCGGCCAGTTCGACCGTGGCGCCTAGATGATCGTGCAGGGTGCGGGCTAGGGCGGTTTCGAGCGCGCTCTCGCCGCAAACCAGCAAGATCACCGCGCCGTGGTGGGCGTGGGTACTTGGCAGCGGCTCTGGGCCGAGGCCGATGACGCGCAGGGCGGCGATGGTGTCGTCGAGTTGGTCGAGCGTTGTCTTGGTGCGGGTCAGGCTGTGGAGGCGTGCGCAAAGCGCGCGGGCATCGAGTGGGCGGCTCAGGCAGTCGGTCGCGCCGGCCTCGAAGGCGGCGAGGCGGGCGGGGGCCTCCGGCGCGGTGTCGTAGACCAGCAGCGGGCAGGCGGGGTGGGCCTGTGCCAGGCTGCGGCAGGCTTGCAATCCGTTGGCGGTGGCGGCCACCACGGCCGCATCGGGGCGGTGGTCTGCGGCCAGGGCACGGGCCAGGGCTGGGGTAGTGGCCTCGACCGCCTCGAAGAAGGCGCCGGCCAGAGCAGCCGCGACCGCGGCGCGCGGTGCGGGCCTGGGATCGAGCACCAGGATGCGCCCGGGCATGGGGCTCAGTCCTCGCTGCCGGGCGTTGCCGGGCCGATGTGGCGCAAGACCAAGCGGCGCAGTTCTTCGGGGCGCAGCGGTTTGGGCGCGTGGTCGTCGCAGCCGCTCTCTAGTGCGGCTTGGACGTCGCTGCCGGAGACGAAGGCGCTGACGGCGATGATCGGGATGCGGGGAAAGTCCGGGTTGGCGCGCAGCCTGCGCACCACTTCAAAGCCCGCCAGCCTGGGCAATCCCAGATCCAGCAGCATCAGATCGGGCGGCGCGGCAAGGCAGTGTTCGATGGCGCTCTCGCCGTCGACCACTTCGAGCACGAGGTAGCCTGCATCGCTCAGCACTTCGTGGAACAGGCGCCGATTGAGGGCGTTGTCCTCGACGATGAGCACGGTCTTGGTCACGGGGATCGGTCCGGTGAGAGGGGAGATCTTGGGGGAATGGCGAGATCTGGATTGAACTGGGGTGGGTGTTTGTGCGGGGGTGGACGCTGGTGAAGTGTTGCTCCCTAAAATGATGGTCTCGGCAGTGGTTTGCCTGCA
Source organism: Pseudomonadota bacterium (assembly GCA_038750185.1). Classification (GTDB taxonomy): domain Bacteria; phylum Pseudomonadota; class Alphaproteobacteria; order Rhodobacterales; family Rhodobacteraceae; genus Thermohalobaculum. Next base: position 22 of record JBCDHK010000420.1, on the reverse strand, counting down.
GTGCATTTCTGCTTCCTGCCAT
>JBCDHK010000419.1:0-3165 GCA_038750185.1 Pseudomonadota bacterium | reverse complement strand
CTGGCCACGGCCTCGACCATGGGGCGCGTCGCCTTGCCCGAACTCGCCCGCGCCCGCTATGCGCCTCGACTGGCCACGGGCGTGCTGGCGGCGGGGGGGACGCTCGGCATCCTGATCCCGCCCTCGGTGGCGCTGATCGTCTATGCGGTGATCGTCGAGGCCCCGGTCATCGAGATGTTCCAAGCGGCGCTCGTGCCGGGGTTGCTGGCCGTCGCCGGGTTTGTCGGTGTGGTTGGCGTGCTGGTGCGCCGCCGCCCCGATCTTGCGCCCGCACTCGATGTCTTGCCCGCCCCCGAACGCCGCGCGGCGCTGCGTCGGCTCTGGCCTGTCCTAGCGGTGTTTTTGGGCCTGGTCGCGGGGCTTGGCGCGGGGCTCTTCACGCCGACGCCTGCCGCCGGGGTTGGCGTGTTCGCCGTCCTGCTCCATGGCCTTGTCGTTCGTGGTGAGGGGCGCGGCCTCACGCTCATTCGCCTCGGGCGCGCCTTGCGCGAGGCTGCCGCGACCGCTGGCATGATCGCCTTTTTGCTGTTTGGCGCCGAAGTGCTGAAGACCTTCTTCAGCCGCGCCGGACTGCCCGCAGCCCTGGCCGACTGGGCCGCTGCCAGCGGCGCCGACCCGTTTGCGGTGCTCGCGCTCATGCTGCTCGTCTTGATCGTGCTAGGCTGTTTTCTCGAGAGCCTCTCGATGATCCTGGTGGTGGTGCCGTTCTTCTGGCCGGTGCTGGTGGCGCTGAACGGCGGCGATTTCGTCACGCCCGAGACCGCCGCCTACGGCCTCTCCACCGAAGAGTTGAAGCTCTGGTTCGGCGTTTTAGCGTTGGTGGTGGTCGAGCTTGGGCTGATCACGCCGCCCGTGGGGCTCAACGTGTTCATCATCGGCGCGCTGGCCAAGGATGTGGCGCTCAGCACCGCTTTTCGCGGGGTGGTGCCGTTTCTTGGCATCGAGTTGGTGCGCGTCGCGCTATTGGCGGCAGCGCCGGTGCTCTGTCTCTGGCTGCCGCGGCTCTTGGCGGGGTAGCGCTGCGGCGCCCCCGCCAAGCCCTTGTGCGCCTAGCGCTCCAGCTTGCCGATGCCCGAAAAGCGGAACGCCTCCTGTTGGAGCGCGTCCAGTTCTTCGGCGCTCATCTGGTCGTGCGCAACGGTGATGCGGCCGAGGAAGACGAAGGGTAGTTCGTCGTTGCGCCCCTCCAGATCGGCCTTGATCGCCTCGGCGGTGGCAGCGCCCACATCGTCGCCCATGCGCATGGGCGTGGCATCCAGTTCGCCGCGGCGGATGGCGTCGAGTTCGAGCCCGGTGCCACCCCAGCCGGTGGAGAAGATCTGCTTTTCCACGCCCGCTGCCACCTGTGCCTCGACCGAGCCCATGGCCATCGCGGTGTTGGCGTTGTGGATCACCGTGGCCTCCGGGTAGGCCTGCAGGATCAGGTTGGTGCCGGCAAAGCCGCCCTCGCGCTGGTACTCGCCATAGTGCTCGTAGACGGCGTTCCAGTTGCCCTTCTCGGACACGCAGTTCATGAAATCGCCCGAGCGCTGGTTGTCGGTGATCCCGGGGATGCCGCGATTGAGGGCGTACGTGATGTCTTTGCCGAGACGGTCGAGCATGTACTGGCACATCACCAGCGCGCCCGCCGCCGAGGAGAAGTCGAACCATACCTCGGGCTGGGTCTCCAGATACTTGAGCGGGGTGTGGAAGGCCCAGACGTAGGTGTCGAAGCCTTCGGTGGCCGAGAGCTTGTCGATGTTGTCGGCCTGGGTGGCCAGCTCCGAGGGGCCGAAGATCACGTAATCGTAGAGATCGGCGTCCTGGGCGACCTGGGTGGCGTAGGTCGCTTGCAGCGAGTGCTCGATCTGGCGCGAGGCGAACTCGGTGGTCTCGTAGGCGATGCCCAGTTCGTCGAGGCGCTTGGTCATGGCCAGGTAGTTGCGCGCCCAGAAATCCGAGACATCGGCCGAAGGGTAGATCAGCGCGATCTGGATCGGCTTTTCCAGCGTGCCTTTGAAGGGCACGGCCTCGGCGCCGACCACGGCCTGGAGCGCCTCCAGCTTGCCCTCGGCATTGACCTGCTCGGGCACCCAGTAGTCGCGCTCGGCGTCATCGGGCAGGGCCTTGAGCGGCAGATCGGCTGCCTGGGCGAGCCCGGCTGTGAGCGCAAGCGCCGCCACGGTGGTGAGAATTCGGGTCATGGGGTTTCCTCCTTGGTGTTATGAGTTCAGCCGCTGGGGTTGGGATCGGTGGCGAGGCCAAAGCCCAGCGCCAGCAACAGGCAGAGCGCGCCCAGGATCAGCGCCGTGAAGCGCACCAGACGCTGGCCTTCGCGGCTCTTGAGCGCGGCCATCAGCGATTTGGCGCCGTCGCGGTCCTTGGTCTGGAGCCAGGTGTAGAGCGCCACCGAGGTGATGATCACCACGCCCGAGCCGACCGATTGCCAGAAGAACTCGATGCGCAGCGTCACCAGCGCGTTGATCATCATCGAGAGCAGCAACACCCCGGCAAACGAGCCGATCAACGAGGCACGCCCGCCAAAGAGCGAGGTTCCCCCCACCACCACCGCCGCGATGACGTGGAGGTTGAAGTAGGGCGCCGAGGTCGCCTGGATGGCGTTGAGCTTGCCGGTCAGCATGACGCCTGCCAGCCCCGCCATGGCGCCCATCAGGACGTAGGCATAGATCTTGTGGCGGTCGATGGCGATGCCGGTCATGCCGGCGGCTTCGGGGTTGGAGCCGATGGCGATGGTGTAACGGCCAAACCAGCTATAGCGCAGCAGGACGTAGCCGATCAGGATGGTGGCGATGCCGATCAGGACGGGCACCGGCAGAAAGCCCTCGATCTCGCCGCGCCCGATGGTGGTGACGAGATCGGGAAAGCGCGCCAGCACCAGGCCCTTGGCCAGCACCAGGGCAAAGCCGCGGTAGACCAGGTCCATGGCCAGCGTGCCGATCAGATCGGGCACTTTGAACTTGGTGATGACCAGGCCGTTGATCAGGCCGAGCGTCGCCCCCATGGCGAGGGCAAAAGGCACCGCGACCCAGGCCGGAAAGCCGTACTGCTTGATCAGGAAGGCCATGCAGATGCCGGTCAGCGCCGCCACAGAGCCGATGGAGAGATCGATGCCGCGCTGGGTGATGACGAAGGTCATCGCCATGGCCATGGGTAGATAGAGCGCGG
>JBCDHK010000418.1:0-3174 GCA_038750185.1 Pseudomonadota bacterium | reverse complement strand
CGATGCAGCGCGGACCGACTGAGATGCGGGATGGAAGTCTGGAGCGCATAGAGGCAGTCGTCGAGCGGCAGCAGCGTGTGGCGGCGGAAGGCCACGCACATCGCCTCCTCCTTAGGGTTGAGAACGGAGGAGCGGACCTCTTTGGGACCCATCCGCGCGTCCTAGACGGTGCACCGCTTGCGCCACTTCCGGACCGTCTTCTCGTTCAGCCCGTAGCGCTCGGCTCGCTCCGCGACCGAAGCCTGCGATCGCTGTATCGCAGATCGGACGGCGTGCGTGGTCGTGGCGCTCCCATGAAGAACCTGGCCCATAGCGCGTCCCTTTCCTCAGACGATGGTATCACACCACCACACCACGGGACCGAACACTTTGGCGGGTCAGGTTGGTTTTGATGGAGATTGCATCAATGAAGACAACGCGGTCTGGATGGGCCGAGACGGCGGGCAGAGGGTGTCTGGCCCGGTCTTCGCGCTGTTTCCTTACCTTTGCGCGGTGTCGATCGGTCGCGACCAGCGACTTTTTTTGTCCGTGAAGCTCAGCTTGCGCAGGAACCGGCCAATCGCGTCCGGGTGCGCCCGAACGCCGGTCGCATCCGCTAGTGCCCCGGTCAGTTCAGGCATGGTCCTGTCACCGTCTTGGTCCATCAGTTCGATCAGAAATGAGCGATGTGGATCAAGCTTGCCTTTGCCGCGCGGACGTCCCTGTGGGGCAGCTTTGGCTTGTCCAGTGCGCCGGATCGCTAGACCCCATCGAGCCCCCGTGGCGGGAGAAGGCTTCAAACGCAACGTCGCAGCGCGCCCACTTAACCCTTCTTCAATCAATCTCTGAAACCGCGCCAGCAGCGCCTTCGGCAAGGGTGCTGACATGATCCATCCTCCCAAACAGGATGAAGCACAAATCAGCACTCATGGGCATCCCCCGCGATCCAGGTTTCGGGGCGGACGCTTTAAATGATCGCTGTTCGGACCTTGGCCGAGACCCACTCGCTGACCAAGACCGTAGCCAGGATCAACAGCAAGATCACGCTGACTTGCGGCCAGGCCAGCATGTTAAGCGAGTTTTGCAACTGCACCCCGATGCCGCCTGCGCCGACCAGGCCCAGCACTGTGCTCTCACGGATGTTGATGTCCCAGCGAAACACCGAGATTGCCCAGAAGGCCGGGGCCACTTGGGGCCAGATACCGTAATTTAGCACCTGGGGGCCGCTGGCACCGGTGGCCTGGATCGCTTCGATCTGGGCGGCCTCGGTTTCCTCGATCGCCTCGTAAAGCAGTTTGCCGACAAAGCCGATCGAGCGCAGCGCAATGGCGATGACGCCGGCTAACAGCCCAGGCCCGACGATGGAGACCAGAAGCAGCGCCCAGATCAGCGAGTTGATCGAGCGCGAGGCGACGATGATGAAGAGCGCGATGGGGCGCAGCAGCGTGGCGCTCGGCGTGGTGTTGCGTGCGGCCAGAAAGGCGATGGGCGTGGCGATCACCACGCCGATGACGGTGCCGAGGGTGGCGATGTTGAGTGTGTCCCAAAGCGGGCGCCAGAGCTCGGAGAGGTAGGCGACGCGCGGGGGCACCATGCGCGCGCCGATATCGGCGGCCTGGCGCGGTGCGTCGTAGACGAAGGCCCAGATCGTGGTCTCGGTCATCACCTGCCAGCACCAGACGGTGAGCGCCACCGCTGCCAGCCAGCCAGCCCAAAGCATGAGCGCCGAGCGCGGGGTGCGCAGCCGCCAGACCGGGCCCTGGGAGCTCTCGCGCACCGCCATCAGGCGACCCACCGGCGGATGTGGCCCGAGAGGTATTCGGCCAGCATGACGATGGCGATGACGATGAGCAGGATCGCGCCGGCGCTGTCGTATTCGTAGCGGTCGATGGCGGTGTTGAGCGTCGCCCCGATGCCGCCGGCGCCGACAATGCCGATCACAGCGGATTCGCGGAAATTGATGTCGAAGCGGTAGAGCGAGAGCCCGATCAGGCGCGGCATCACCTGGGGCTGGACGGCGTAGTTGACCACCTGCCCCCAGGACGCGCCGCTGGCACGCACGGCCTCGACCTGGCGCATGTCGATCTCTTCGATGTCCTCGGCGAGCAGTTTGGCCAGGAAGCCGATGGTGGCGAAGGCGAGCGTCACGAAACCGGCAAACGGCCCAAAGCCGAACATGGCGACGAAGAAGATCGCGATGATGATCTCTTGGAGCGAGCGGCTGACCGCGATGATCGCGCGGCAGAGGTAATAGATCGGCAGCGGTGCGATGTTGCGCGCAGCCCCGATGCCGACCGGCACCGAGAGCAGGATGCCGACCACCGTCGAGGTCACGGTCATGGTCAGGCTCTCGACCAGCCCCTCGGAGATGTCGCGCCAGCGGGTGGTGAAATCGGGCGTTAAAAACCCTTCGACGAAACGCCAGCCGCGGTCGAGCCCCTCCCAGACGCGCAGCCAATCGACCTCCAGCGTGCTGAGGGCGAGGATCAGATAGGCCGCGATGGCGATCTGGATCACCGGGCGCCAGACCGGGTGTTTTAAGATCTGGGGCGGGCGGCGCCAGGTGGTGGGGTAGTTGCTCACGCCAGGCCCGCCATGCGCTCGGCCTGGTCGCGGTCGGCGGCGGCGTCTTCGTCGGCGGCCTGGCGCATGGCCGACCAGTCCTCCTCGCCGTAGATCTCGGTCAGGGCGGCGGTGTCGAGCGCATCGGGGGCGCCGTCGAAGACCACCTGCCCCGCGCGCAAGCCGATGATGCGCTGGGTAAACTGCTGGGCCAGCACGACATCGTGGATGTTGATGATCGCGGGTAGGCCGCGTTCGGCGCAGACCTCGGTGATGAGGCGCATGATCTGGCGCGAGGTTTTCGGATCGAGCGAGGCGGTCGGCTCGTCCACCAGCAGCAGCTCGGGCTCCTGCGCCAGGGCCCGGGCGATGCCCACGCGCTGCCGCTGCCCGCCCGACAGGGCATCGGCGCGCTTGTCGGCCTGGGTGTCCAGACCCATGCGATGCAGCAGCGCAAACGCCTTGTCGATATCCGCCTGGGGATAACGGCGGGTGAACGAGCGCCAGAATGTCACATAGCCCAGCCGGCCGGAGAGCACGTTCTCCATCACCGTCAGCCGCTCGACCAGGGCGTATTCCTGGAAGATCATGCCGATACTGCGTCGGGCCCGGCGCAGATCGGACCGGGAGAGG
>JBCDHK010000417.1:0-3179 GCA_038750185.1 Pseudomonadota bacterium | reverse complement strand
GGCCACGCGCAACACCATGGGCTCGAAGTGGGCGGCGAGCGCCGCAGGGTCGGCATCGGCCATGCGCCCGGGCGGCGGGCCGCCGGTGTTGTTGATCAGGATGTCGAGCCCGCCGAGGTGTTCGGTGACGGCCTGCTCCAGCGTCGCCGCCGCCTCTGGTGCGCTCAGATCGGCCACGGCATGAACTGCCTCTCCCCCCACCGCCGTGATCGCTGCCGCATGGGCTGACAGGCGCTCGCCCGAGCGCCCGCTCAGCAGCACCCGCGCGCCCTCTGCCGCCAATGCCTTGGCAATGCCCAGACCCAAGCCCCGCGAGGCACCCATCACCAGAGCGCGTTTGCCCTCCAATCCCAGATCCATCAGCCCAACGCCTCCAGTTTGCGCTCCAAGCGCGCGATCAGACGGGTAAGCTCGGCATGATCCTCGCCCGAGAGCCGCGGCCCCGGCGCGCGCACCTTGGGCGAGGCGATCAGACCGCGCCGGTGCAGGATCTCCTTGCGGATGGCAAGGCCAATGCCGAGTTGTTGTTCGTAGCGCACCAGCGGCAGATAGGCATCGAACAGATCCTCCGCGCCCTCCGCATCGCCCGCACGGTGGCGCGCGATCACCTGGACCATCATCTCCGGGTAGGCAAAGCCGGTCATGGCACCGTCGGCGCCGCGGGCCAGCTCCTGGGGCAGGAAGAGGCCGGTGTTGCCGGTCAGGATCGACAGGCGCGGTGTCTCTGGCGTGCCAGTCTCGGCGCGCACGCGGGTGAGTTTGGTCAGGCCCGGCCAGTCCTCGTGCTTGAGCATGACGATCTGGGGATGGCGGGCCAGCGCCAGCAGCGTCTCGACGGAAAAGCGCACGCCGGTGGTGAGCGGATAATCCTGGACGCAGATCGGCACATCCGGGCCGAGCGCCTCACAGACTTGGGCGTAATAGCCGCGCAGCTTGACCTCGGTGTCGAGGCTTGGTTGGGGGGCGACCATGACCCCGGCGGCGCCCGCCTCCATCACCGTGTGGGCCAGGCGCGCCATGTTATCGAGCCCCGCGCCCGAGACCCCGACCACGATGGGCACCTTGTCGCCCACCCGCGCCAGCACTTGGCGGGCAAAGCCGGTGGCCTCTTCGGGCGCGAGCTTGGGCGCCTCGCCCATGATGCCGAGGATGGTCATGCCATCGACGCCCATCTCGATGTAGGCGTCGAGCAGGCGCTCGGTGCTCGGGGTATCGAGGGCGCCGTCCTCAGTGAACGGCGTGGCGGCGATGACGAACACGCCTTGCGACTGGCGGTCGATCTTGAGGCTCATTCGGTGCGTCCTGGCTGTGGTGGTGTCCTCCGAGGTAGCGGGCGTGGCGGTGAAGCGCCAGGGTGAATGCGCTCCGGGGGGCTTTGGGGGGACTTGGGGGCACGGTCGTTTGCTTGACGCTCGGGGCGGTTTGCCGCAGCCTGTGACAAACAGCGTCCCGTCTGGCGCTGCGCAAAGGAGTGGACATGTCGGCATCCGTAGCGTCACCGGCCAAGAACCTGCGCATCGACGGCGCGCGGCTGTGGGACACGCTGATGGAGATGGCCAAGATCGGCCCTGGCGTGGCCGGGGGCAACAACCGCCAGACCCTGACCGATGCCGATGCCGAGGGCCGCGCGCTCTTTCAGCGCTGGTGCGAGGGGGCGGGGCTTGCCATGGGGCTCGACACGCTCGGCACCATGTTTGCCCGGCGCGAGGGCACCGACCCCGACGCGCTGCCGGTCTACATCGGCTCCCACCTCGACACCCAGCCCACGGGCGGCAAATACGACGGTGTGCTGGGCGTGCTGGCGGGGTTGGAGATCCTGCGCACCCTCAACGACCTCGATCTGAAAACCCGCCGCCCCATCGTGGTGGTCAACTTCACCAACGAGGAGGGCACCCGCTTTGCGCCCGCCATGCTGGCTTCGGGCGTCTTTGCGGGCCTCCACGATCAAGCCTGGGCCGAAGACCGCCGCGATTCTGAGGGCAAACGCTTTGGCGATGAACTCGACCGTATCGGCTGGCGCGGCGACGAGGTGGTGGGCGCGCGCAAGATGCACGCCTTCTTCGAGTTGCACATCGAGCAAGGCCCGATCCTGGAGGCCGAGGACACCGAGATCGGCATCGTCACCCATGGCCAGGGCCTCTGGTGGTTGCAGATCACCCTCACCGGGCGCGACAGCCATACCGGCTCGACGCCGATGGCACTGCGCCGCAACGCGGGGCTCGGCATGGCGCGCATCACCGAACTGGTCCACACCATCGCCATGGAGGCCCAGCCCGATGCCGTCGGCGCAGTGGGCCATGCCGAGGTCTTCCCCAACTCGCGCAACGTCATCGCGGGCAAGGCGGTGTTCACGGTGGATTTCCGCACGCCCGATGCGGCCAAGCTCGCCGCCATGAAAGCGCGCCTAGAAGCCGAGGCCACCGCCATCGCCGAAGCGCTCGGCCTTTTGATCGAGATCGAGCCGGTTGGCCATTTCGAGCCCATCACCTTCGACCCGGGCTGCGTCTCGGCGCTGCGCCGGGCGGCTGAACATCTGGGCCACACCCACCGTGATATCGTCAGCGGCGCAGGCCACGACGCCTGCTGGATCAACCGCGTCGCGCCCACCGCCATGGTGATGTGCCCTTGCGTGGGCGGCCTCAGCCACAACGAAGCCGAAGAGATCACGCCTGAATGGGCCAAGGCCGGGGCTGATGTATTGCTCCATGCCGTCTTGGAGACGGCGGAGATCGTGGCATAACCCAAGGGCAGTGCTGGGAGGCGGCCATGGACACCGAAAACCTGATCTTGGAGCATCTACGCGCCATCCGCGCGACGCTGGACCGCCACTCGGACGATCTGCGTGAGATCAAGGGACGCCTGGGGATGCTCGGATCGCAGTACGCCAGCCTCTCCAACCGCCTCGATCGGATGGACGGGCGCGTGGAAGGCATTGAAAAACGTTTGGACCTGGTCGAAGGCTGAGGAACGCGCATGAGCAAAGTCATCAAGGGCGGCACCGTCGTCACCGCCGATCGCACTTACGAGGCCGATGTGCTGATCGAGGGCGAGACCATCGCGCGCATTGCCCCGGACCTCAGCGCCGAGGAGACCATCGACGCCGAGGGCGCCTATGTCATCCCGGGCGGCATCGATCCACACACCCATATGCAGATGCCCTTCATGGGCACCGAGGCGGC
>JBCDHK010000416.1:0-3184 GCA_038750185.1 Pseudomonadota bacterium | reverse complement strand
TCGATGCGGTGCAGGTCGTGGGCAAACAGCCGGTGCGCATGGCGGCGCTGGGGGGCGATTTTGCGCTGATCTCGGCCCATAAATTCGGTGGCCCCAAGGGTGTGGGCGCGCTCTGGTATCTGGGCAAGCAGGAGCCACGCACGGTGATCCGCGGCGGTGGCCAGGAGAAGGGCCGGCGTTCTGGCACTGAAAACGTCGTTGCCATCGCGGGCTTTGGCGCTGCTGCTGAGGCCGCCAAGCGCGATCTGGAAGAGGGCGTTTGGGAGCGCGTTGCAAAGCTTAGAATAATTCTAGAAGAGACCCTTGCCGAGGCCGCTCCCGACCTCATTATATTCGGTAACGATGTTGAACGTCTGCCGAATACAAGCTGTTTCGCCGTCCCCGGTTGGAAGGGTGAGACACAGGTTATGCAGATGGATTTAGCCGGTTTTGCCGTCAGTGCAGGCGCTGCCTGTTCTTCGGGTAAGACCGGCGGGAGCCGAGTGCTGCAAGCGATGGGCTGGGATGCCCAGACCTCAGCCAGCGCACTCCGGGTTTCCCTGGGCTGGTCAACGCGCGAGAACGAAGTGCGCTCGTTTTCCGATGCCTGGACCACACACTACCACAGGCGCGCAACCCGTGCGGCCTGATCCTATCAAGCCCCGAGCGAACGGCCCGTCGGCCATCAGCTACTGAGATGAGGTGACGCAAATGACGGCACTCGATGTCCATGTGAACGACGATGTACAGGTCAAAGACGGGGTCGATCAAGAAACCGTCGATGCGGTGCGCTCGGTCGGTGGCAAATACAAATACGGCTGGGATTCTGACATCGAGATGGACTACGCCCCCAAGGGCCTGTCCGAGGACATCGTGCGTCTGATTTCTGCCAAGAAGAACGAGCCTGAGTGGCTGCTCGAATGGCGCCTGGCCGCCTATCGTCGCTGGCTGCAACAGCCCGAGCCTGACTGGGCGCTCTTGGAAATCGATCCGATCGACTACCAGGAGCAGTATTACTACGCCCAGCCCAAGTCTTTTGCCGAAAAGCCCAAGAGCCTGGACGAGGTCGATCCCAAGCTGTTGGAGACCTATGCCAAGCTCGGCATTCCGCTGCGCGAGCAGGAGATCTTGGCCGGTGTCGAGGGCGCTGAGCGCAGCCCCGCAGCCGGGCGCAAGGTAGCGGTGGATGCGGTTTTCGACAGCGTCTCGCTCGGCACGACGTTTAAGGATGAGTTGGCCAAGCACGGCGTGATTTTCTGTTCGATCTCTGAGGCGGTGCACAGCCACCCTGAGCTGGTGAAGAAGTATCTCGGCAGTGTCATCCCGATCTCGGACAATAAATTCGCCACACTCAACGCAGCGGTTTTCTCGGACGGCTCGTTCGTCTACGTGCCGCCGGGTGTGCGCTGTCCGATGGAACTGTCCACCTACTTCCGAATCAACGCCGAAAATACCGGGCAGTTCGAGCGCACCCTGATCATCGCCGACAAGGGTTCGTATGTGTCCTATCTGGAGGGCTGCACCGCGCCCCAGCGCGACGAAAACCAACTTCACGCGGCTTGTGTCGAACTGGTGCTGCTCGAAGACGCTGAGATCAAGTACTCGACGGTGCAGAACTGGTATCCGGGTGATGAAAACGGCAAAGGCGGCATCTACAATTTCGTCACCAAGCGGGCCGACTGCCGCGGTGATCGTTCCAAAGTGATGTGGACCCAGGTTGAGACTGGTTCGGCCATCACCTGGAAGTATCCTTCGTGCATTCTGCGCGGCGACGACAGCCAGGGCGAGTTCTATTCCATCGCCATCGCCAATAATGCCCAGCAGGCCGATACCGGCACCAAGATGATTCACCTCGGGCGCAACACCAAGTCGCGCATCGTCTCCAAGGGGATCTCGGCCGGGCGCGCGCAAAACACCTACCGCGGACTGGTCGATTTCAGCCGGCACGCCGCCAACAGCCGCAACTTCACCCAGTGCGACTCGCTCTTGATCGGCTCGGACTGCGGCGCCCACACCGTACCCTACATCAACGTCAAGAACGCCACCTCGCGCGCCGAGCACGAAGCGACGACCTCCAAGGTCGATGAGGACCAGCTGTTCTACTGCCAGTCGCGCGGCATGGACGAAGAAGAGGCGGTGGCGCTGGTGGTCAACGGCTTCTGCAAGGAAGTGCTCCAGGAACTGCCGATGGAGTTCGCCATGGAGGCCCAGGCGCTGGTCAAGATCAGCCTCGAAGGCTCGGTGGGCTGAGCTTGTCCGAGCCCGGCGAGACGGCGGGCGGGGCGGCAGAGCGGGAGGGCGCCAGCGAGGCGCCAGCCAAGCCAGTCGTCGATGGCTCGCGCGAGGGTGTGGCGATGGCCATGATCATCGCCCTCGTCGGCCTGCTGATCGCCTCGCCTTACAGCGGCTGGACGGCTTGGGCGATCATGGGGGCAACCATCGCCTTGGCGCTGCTCTCGGCGTGGTATGTGCAGCGCTCGATGCAAAAGCGTCTCGCCAAGAAGGCCAAGGCCAAGCCATGATCGTCACCACCACCCCCACCATCGAGGGCAAACGCATCGCCGAGTACCGCGGTATCGTCGTCGGTGAGGCGATCCTGGGGGCCAATGTGATCCGCGATGTCTTTGCCGGCATCACCGACATCCTCGGCGGGCGCTCGGCTGCCTATGAGGAGGAGCTGGCCAAGGCCCGCACCGTGGCGCTCGACGAGCTTAAACAGCGGGCCGCAGAGCTTGGCGCCGATGCCGTGGTCGGGATCGATCTCGATTACGAAGTGATCAACAACATGATGATGGTCTCGGCCTCGGGCACGGCGGTCACGCTCGCTTTGGCTTGAGCCAAACCTCCCGCCCACCACGAAAAACCTCGTGAAAATCCATCCGAGCCTGCGGAAAACCCGCACGCTCGCAATACATACACAGCCAACGCACACGCCCAAAGCGCGCCAAAGACAGGAGTGGACCATGCTCAACATCGAGAACCTGCACGTCAAGCTGGAGGAAGAGGACAAGCCGATCCTCAAAGGGCTCGATCTCACCATGGAGCCGGGCAAGGTCCACGCCATCATGGGGCCGAACGGCTCAGGCAAGTCGACGCTCTCCTATGTGCTCTCCGGGCGCGAGTTGCCGTCTCCTCCGTGCAGGTGATGACCGGCAAGCAAGATGATAGCTACGTGCAAAGCAAGCGTCTGATGGAAAAACGATTG
>JBCDHK010000415.1:0-3196 GCA_038750185.1 Pseudomonadota bacterium | reverse complement strand
TATCCGCCCTGCGAGATCTAGTTCCAAAAGTGCAAGCGACAGATCAGTTGGGCGTGCACCGCTGGCACGGGCCAGTTCGTCGAGATCGACCGGGCTTGGGCTGAGTAGTCCCGCCACGCGCTCAGTCAGATCGGCATCGGCTGTGCAGCCAGTGTCGCCCGCCTGCCAAGCCATCCCACCATCATCCCACAGGCTGGCAGTCTCGGCAGGCGCGTGTTGGAAGGGCGCGCCGGCTTCGGCCAGCCCCGGCGGGCCGCTCTCAGGCGCGGCACGGACCTGATACAGCACCTCGCGCACATCCTCTGCATTGCGGATTAGGGCAGCGCCGTCGCGGATGAAGGCATTACAGCCACTGGCGCGCGGGTCTTCGGGGGCGCCAGGCACGGCCATCACCTCGCGCCCCTGATCGAGGGCATAGCGCGCCGTGATCAGGCTGCCCGAGCGCATCGCCGCCTCGACCAGCACCACGCCCAGCGAAAGCCCGGCGATCAGACGGTTGCGCTTGGGGAAGTGGCGCCCCGTCGGCTCGACACCGAGGGCGCATTCCGTGACCAGCGCGCCGGTCTCGGCAATGCGCTCCGCCAGCCCGGTATTCTCTGGGGGATAGAGCCGGTCGAGCCCACCAGCAAGCACGGCGACGGTGCCGCTCTCCAGACTGACCTCATGGGCGCTGGCGTCGATGCCACGGGCCAGCCCAGAGACGATGACATGGCCCATGGCACCCAGATCGGCAGCGAGACGACGCGCTGTGCGCAGGCCCAGCGCCGAGGCATTGCGCGCGCCCACTAGCGCCACGCCCGAGCGGGCAAATACCTCCATACGCCCGCGCACCATCAGCACCGGCGGCGGCGTGTCGATGCGCCCGAGCAGCGCCGGATAATCCGGATCGCCCAATATAACCAACCGGATGCCGCGCGTTGCCGCCGCCTCGGCCTCGGCCTCGGCGGCCTCCAGCGAGACGGCGGTGTACTCCGAAGAGCCACCGCGCCGCGCCAGCGCGGGTAGAGCCTCCAGCGCGGCCTCGGCGGTGCGAAAGCGTGACACCAGATGGGCAAAGGTCCGCGGGCCGACATTGTGGCTGCGCGCCAGACGCAAGCGCGCCAGACGCTCGGCCTCGGATAAGGACGACAAGGGCGCAGCGCTGGGCGCAAGCAAAGGCAACGCAGCACGATCGAGAGCGGCCATGGGGTTCTCCTTGGTGGGTGCCACTAGAAGAGCCCATTGCGGGTTAATGCCGCGTTAAAGTTAAGCGCCTCTCAACGCCGTCCAAACCGTGCCTCGGTCCCTGCCAGCAAACGGCGGATATTGGCGAGATGGGTCAACCAGATCAGCACCGCCAGCACCACGGCGAGCAACACGGCCTCCCAATAGCCCAGTGCGGCCAGCCAGAGAGGCGCTGCAGCACTCGCCGCCAACGCGCCAAGCGCCGAGATGCGGCTGCCCAGCGCCGCTGCAGCCCAAGTCGCCGCGATCCCAAGCCCGGCCCAAGGCGTGAGCGCAAACACGATCCCCATAAAACACGAAACCCCTTTGCCACCGCGAAAGCCGAGCCAGGGCGAAAAACAATGGCCCAGAATGGCGCCGAGTGCCGCTGCCTGCGCCGCCAGATCGCCCCAGTTGAGAAACGCCAGCGCCGTCAGCCCCGCCTTGGCAGCGTCGAGGGCGAAGGTCAGCACCCCAGCCAGCTTATGCCCCGAGCGTAACACGTTGGTGGCACCGGGATTGCCAGAGCCCACACCGCGTGGATCGGGCAGGCCGAAAAGCCGCGCAACGACGATGGCAAAGGGGATCGAGCCGGCCAGACAACCAACCGCAAAGGCCAGGGCGAGCCAAGGCAGGGCGCGCTCCAATCCCATGATGTCATGAAACATCGGCGTGCCTCAGTGCAGTGCCTCGAAAACCTGCTGCGCCGCCACCCAGGTGGCGAGCACGCGGCCTTGCAGACGTTGACGATCAAAGGGAGTGTTTTGCGCGCGCGAACGCAGCGCCGCACGATCAAGCACGAAGGGCGCATCTGGGTCAAACAGCACCAGATCGGCTGGTGCACCGGGGGTGAGACGGCCTTGGGGCAGGCCGATCAGACGGGCAGGCGCCAGGGAGGCGCGCTTGAAGAGGGTCGGCAGGTCGATCTGGTCGCCATGATAGAGGCGCAGACAAGCGGGCAGAAACGTCTCCAGCCCGACCGCGCCGGTGGCCGCAGCCTCGAAGGGCAGCCGCTTGGCCTCTTCGTCCCAGGGCAGGTGGGAGGAGACGATGATGTCGATCTCGCCACGCGCTAAGGCCTCGACGGTGGCCGCACGGTCGTCTTCGGTGCGCAGCGGTGGGGTCAGTTTGAAGAACGAGCGGTAATCGGCGATGTCGAATTCGTTGAGCGTCAGGTGGTGGATCGAGGTCGCTGCGGAGACATGCAGGCCCTGCTCCCGCGCGCGCGCGAGTGGCGCCAGGGCAGCCTCGGTGGTGATCTGATCGGCGTGATAGCGCGCACCGGTGGCCTCGACCAAAGCAAGGTCGCGCTCCAGCAGCAGGCGTTCGGCCAGAGCGGGGACGCCGGGCAGCCCGAGGCGCGAGGCGAACTCGCCTGCCGTTGCCGCCGCCCCCTGGCTGAGTGCGGGCTCTTGGGGGTGGTGAACAACCAGCGCGCCGGTCGAGGTGGCGTATTTCAGGCAGGTGTGGAAGACGCGCGCATCGGCCACGGCGCGGTCGGCATCAGTGAGGGCTACGGCACCGGCATCGAGGAGAAATTGCTGCTCGGTCAACTCGCGCCCTTCAAGGCCGCGCGTGAGGGCGCCCATGGCATGGACGTTGACCGACGCCGCCTCGCGCGCGCGCGCCAGGATAAACTGCACCAACGCCGGGTCGTCGAGGGGGGGCGTGGTGTCGGGCTGGGCGACGAAGGTGGTCACGCCCCCCGCTGCCGCTGCCTCGCCCGCTGAGCGGTAGGACTCGCGGTGGCGCGCGCCCGGCTCGCCCACGAAGACGCGCAGATCGACGATGCCGGGGGCAAGCGCCTGGCCCTCGCAGTCAAGCACGCGGCCCTCGCCTGGCGTGGGGGCGGGGCCGCGGTGGACGTCCTCGATCAAGCCGTCCCTGAGGCGCAGTGCCCCGGGGCCGTCATAGCCGGTCTCGGGGTCGATCAGGCGGGCGTTGAGGAGGTGCAGCAGGCTCACGCCTTGGCCTCCAAATTGCGCGCGAGCAG
>JBCDHK010000414.1:0-3205 GCA_038750185.1 Pseudomonadota bacterium | reverse complement strand
CTTGGACCTGCTGGGAGATCTCGGCGCGGTCGCGGTTGAGGATTGGTTTCAACTCACGCTGACCGATCACCTCGCGCATGGCCGACTCGGAGACGGCCTGGATGGTCTGCTCGGGGTCGGCGAGATTGAACAGGTACTCATCGGGGCGCGAGATGTTCCACACCACCTGGAAATCGATGTCGACGATGTTTTCATCGCCGGTCAGCATCAGGCCGCGATCATTGCGGCTGGCAGCGGTGCCCTCGACACCAATATTGACGGTGTTCTCCCGCGTCACTGGCAAGATCTCGTAGGTGACGAACGGCCAGGGCGCAAAGTTGAGACCCGACTCGCCAGTCTCGGAATACTGGCCAAGGAATAGCTCGACTGATTGCTCTTCGGGCTGAACCCGGTAGAACGACTGAAACAGCCAGACCAGCACCAACAACAACGGGATCGCGATCGGCAGGATCTTTTCAGCGCCCGCCGGCAGTTGTGGGCCGCCGGAGCCGCCGCGTCCGCCGCCGCCGCCCTTGCCGCCCAGAATGACGCGTAATTGATCACGGCCCTTGCGCAGCAATTCGTCGAGGTCGGGGCCTTCGGGGCCGCGTCCGCCGCCGCCACCGCCGCCACGACCGGGGCCTTGGTTGCCCCAGGGGTTGCGTCCGCCGCCGCGGTTGCCGCCGCCGCCCCAGGGGCCGCCGCCGCCGCCGTTATTGCTGTTGAATGGCATGTTTTCTCCAACCTGATGGGATTCGGTCCGTCCGGGCGGACGTGAGGGCTAGGTTCGGGCCGGGCCCAAAGCGCCGGTTTCTTGGTTCACACACTTGGGTTGCGGGACGGGTGGATCAACCCCCTGCCGCCGCTTGTACGGCGCTGCACCCCACGATGCGCGTTGGGGTTTTCATCGTCACCAGCTCTTCGGCGGCAGTGGGATGAACGGCGACGGTGGCGTCGAAGTCCTCCTTGGTCGCGCCCATCTTGACGGCAATGCCGACCGACTGGATCATCTCGCCAGCATTGGGGCCAGCGATGTGACAGCCCAGCACGGTCCGCGCCTCGCGTGCCACGAGCAGTTTCATCAACATGCGCTCATTGCGCCCGGCTAAGATGTGGTCCATGGGACGGAAGGCGGCGGTGTAGACCTCAACCTCGCCTTGGGCGGCGGCTTCGGCCTCGGTCAGCCCGACGGTGCCGATTTCGGGCTGGGTGAAGACCGCCGTCGCCACAGTGGCATGATCGGCCCGGGTCGGACGCCCGCCGAATACGGTCTCGGCAAAGGCCTGGCCCTCGCGGATCGCCACTGGTGTCAGTTGCAGACGGTCGGTGACATCGCCCACGGCATAGACCGAGGGCACGCCGGTTTGGGAGTAGGCATCGACGGCAATCGCACCGCCCGCAGCCAGGCGCACACCCGCCGCGTCGAGGCCAAGGCCGCCAGTGTTGGGCACGCGCCCGGTGGCAAATACCACCAAGCCGGCCTGCAGGGTTTGGCCATCGCTCAGATGCACGGTGTGCTCGGGCGTGCCGCCTTCGATGCGCGCTACCTCGGTATTGCCGATGAAGTCGATCCCACGTGCTTTCAACGCATCGAGGACATGGGTGGCGATCTCCTCATCGAAGCCACGCAGGATGGCGGGGCGACGATTGAGCAGTGTCACCTTGGCGCCAAGGCCATTGAGAATGCCGGCAAACTCGCAGGCGATATAGCCACCCCCGACCAGCAGTACCCGCTCGGGCAGCTGCTTGAGATCGAAGATCTCGTTGGAGGTGATGCCATGCTCGACCCCAGGAATATCGGGCAGGAAGGGCCGCCCGCCAGTGGCGATCAGGATGTGCTTGGCGGTAAAGCGCGTACCGTCGGCCAGTTCGACCGTGTGCGAGTCGGTGAGACGGGCGCGCTGGGCGTGGATGGCGACACCGGCGCGCTCCAGATTGGTGCGGTAGATACCCTCCAAGCGGTCGATCTCGGCATCCTTGGCGGCGATCAACGCCCGCCAGTCGAAGGCACTCTCGCCCACCGTCCAGCCAAAGCCCTTGGCATCGGCGAAAGCGGTGGAAAACTTGGAGGCGTAGACCAGCAGTTTCTTGGGCACACAACCGCGGATGACACAGGTGCCGCCAAAGCGAAACTCTTCAGCAATGGCAACCTTAGCGCCCAGTTGCGCCGAGATCCGCGCCGCGCGCACACCGCCAGAACCGGCCCCGATCACGAACAGGTCGTAGTCGAACATGGTCTTCTCCCGATGCGGCTTGCTCTCATGGGCACTGCTACCCTTTGTCTCAGTCCAGGCAGCCGCTGGCAAGCCCACTCGGGCCAAGAAGCGAGATCAGCCGGGAAATCGGCGCACATGGCCGTCCTCACTGCCGATCAGCACTTCGGAGGCCAGGCCCAGAAAAAGGCCGGTCTCGACGACGCCGGGCACCTGCACGAGTGCTGACGCCAGCGCGCCCGGATCACCAATGCGCCCCAGATGGGCATCCAGGATATGAT
This sequence comes from Pseudomonadota bacterium, assembly GCA_038750185.1. Taxonomy (GTDB): domain Bacteria; phylum Pseudomonadota; class Alphaproteobacteria; order Rhodobacterales; family Rhodobacteraceae; genus Thermohalobaculum. The sequence goes on along the minus strand of JBCDHK010000414.1, from coordinate 732 downwards.
GGCCTTCGTCCGTGACCAGGAACGCCCCGTCACGCTGGCGCCAGGTGAGGGTGCGCGTTTCGACATCCGCTCGATCGAGCACCGTGGCCACAGTGCGCGCGGTACTCAGACAGCCAAAGCGCACCACTTCGATGGGCAGCGGGAAAGCCCCCAGCCGCGCGACCTCCTTGGAGGCATCCGAGATCACCACCATACGCCGTGCTGCTGCGGCAACGATCTTCTCCTGAAGGAGCGCCCCGCCCCCGCCCTTGATCAAGCGCAATTGCGGATCGAATTCATCCGCCCCGTCGATGACCAGATCGAGCGGCCCGGCCTCGTCGAGCCCCAGCAGCGGGATCGAGAGCCGCGTCGCTTGCGCCGCTGTCCCCGACGAGGTGGCGACACAGCGCACCTTGAGGCCCTCGCCCACGCGGCGCCCAAGCCCCTCGACCAAAAACGCCGCCGTCGAGCCGGTGCCAAGGCCCAGTGTCATGCCGTCCTCAATGTATTCCAGCGCGGCCAGGGCTGCAGCACGCTTGGCCCGATCAGCGGGAGACAATGTGGTGGCCATGCTCAAAGCCCCTCCAACCTGCGGCCCTTGGCACAGGTGTCGTCGCCGGTGGACCAGCCGTCGTAAATCTGCGTGGCTTCCGTCGCCCTTGCGCCAGAATGCACAGCACCCAAATCAGCAGTTGCAAGACCCATCGCGCCTCCGTCCGGCAATGCCGGTGACCGGGGCACTACGCTTGTCCG
>JBCDHK010000413.1:0-3215 GCA_038750185.1 Pseudomonadota bacterium | reverse complement strand
GCACCATCAGGGCAAATTCTTCTTGCGGCCCAAACTTGAGCGCAAAGGCAGCCAAGGGCGGCGCGAACAGCGTGAACAGGATCACCGAGATCGTGCCGCCGACAAAGGAGGCAATGGCGGCGGCGGTCAGCGCTTCATCGGCGCGTCCCGATTGGGCCATGGGCCGTCCATCGAAGACCGTGGCTACGGCGGTCGAGGAGCCAGGAATGCCGAGCGTGATTGAGGAGATCGCCCCGCCGTACATCGCGCCGTAATAGAGCGCGGCCAGGAAGATGATCGCCGCCGTCGGTGGGACGAGGAACGTAACCGGCAGCAAAATCGCCACGCCGTTGACCGAGCCCAAGCCCGGCATGGCGCCGACGACGAGCCCCGCCAGGCAGCCGGCAAAGATCATGAACAGATTGAGTGGCTCGAACGCCTGCAACAGGCCCGCGCCGAGGGGGATCAGGATAGTCTCCATCGGGAGCCTCTCTTAGGTCTCGGGAGCGGCGGATTTGCCGAAGTAGCGGACAGCGAGAAAGCCGATCAGGGGGCTGGCGGCCAGCGAGAGCAACAACACCAGAATGCCGTGGATGCGGCGGCGCTCGGCATAGAGGGCGGCGGCGATGGAAAGCCCCACCCAGGCGGCTAGCCCCGCCGTGATCAGCCCGGCGTTGTCGGAGTACTGGATCTCATAGCGGATGTTGTCGATCTCCAGGAAGGCGTCCTCGAATACCGACAAGCCCTTGGGCAAGTATTTGGTGAGCGCGACCTCGAACAGGAGATAGATGAACACTGGCCCGCCGAGGACAAAGGCCATCGTCATCTTCCAGGAGTGGCGCCCGATCACCTTGAGATAAAACGCCAAAAACGCCGCCACGGCCAGATAGATGCCAGCGTATTCAATCAGGATCAGGAAGCCCAGCAAGCCCAGCGCCGTCACCGCTACCAGAAACACCGTCTCGCTTTCGATGTAGGGCAGGCGCGAGCGGCTCTCTGGCGTGGCCTTGAGAAACCAGCGCACGATGGTCGCAATCGAAGCCAGGCCCATGCCAAGCGAGAGCCAGAACGGCCACATCCCAGAGCCAGGTCCGCGCCCTGGGATCCAGCCGATGTTGAGCTCGGCGCTCTTCACCATGAGGGCAATCGATAGAGCCAAAGTGACGAGCCCCATCAGCAGCTCGGCAACGCGCACGGACATCGGCTCTCTCCGGAGGTGGGGAAAAGGCGCGGCGGCCAGGAGCACAGGCCGCCGCAACGAACGGGCCAAGGGGGGGGCGGCCCGCTGGTCGTCTAAAAGCGGATCACTCGCCGGTGATCTTGGCGGCGCCCACTTGCTCGATCAGCTCGAGATGGCGCACGCGCTGCGCATCGTGGAAGGCGGCCAGATCGGCGCCCGCAACCCACTCCGAGCAGGTCAGGCCATCGGACTCGCAAAAGCCCTGCCACTCCTCGCTCTCAAACAGCGTCTTGAAGAGGTTGGTGTACCACTCGACCGCCTCGGGATCCATGCCGGCGGGGCCGTTGATCGAGCGCTGCATGTAGTACTCGATGTCGACGCCCAGTTCCTTGGCGGTGGGGGTGTCGGGGAAGGCTTCCATGCGCTCGCCGGTGAACTGGACCAGCGGCTTGGAGGAGCCTGCGCGGTAGAACTCCATCTGCTCGGCTGGGTTGTTGACCGTGCTGTCGATGTGCTTGCCGATCAGGTTCTTGGCCACGGTGCCACCGCCCGGGAAGGGGATGTAGGTGACCTCGTAATCGAACTCGGCCTCCATCATCGCGGTCAGGATGCTGTCTTCCTGGCCCGAGCCGGTGCCGCCCACCTTCCAGGTGGTGCCAGCGGCCTTCACCGCCTCGACGTAAGAGTCCATATCGGTGATGCCGGCCTGATCGGAGTGGACCCAGAGCAGGAAGGTATCGAGCGCCATCAGACCGATCGGGGTGAACTCGGTGATATCGACGCCCAACTCCTCCTGGATCACCGGGGTGGTGTAGTAGCTGTTCAGCGTCACCATCACGGTGTGGTTGTCGCCTTCTTTGTCGGCGAGGTAGCGCAGCGCCTCGGCGCCCGAGCCGCCTGGCTTGTTGAGCGGGATGAAGGGGCGCGGGCTCAGGTCTTTTTGTTCGATCAGGCCCTGGAGCAGGCGGGCGATCTGGTCGGCGCCGCCGCCTTTGCCGGCCATGATGATCAGTTCGACGGGCTTGCGTGGCGCCCAATCGGCCTGCGCCTGAGTGGCACCGAGGCCGGCTGCGAGGGCGGTGAGGCCGAGAATGGCTTTGGTCGGGTGCATGGGGTGTGGTCCTCCCTGGGGATCCAGCGGGTCTGCGAAGGGAGCCGAGTGGCTCGCTCCACGTCGCAATATTATTTTCGTACCCTCGGTTTCAACGACAATTTCCTACAAGGCGCCCCAACAATGCCATGGTTTGGCCGTGAAGAAACGAGCAACTCCCAGCTTTTGCCATAGTCCATGAGATGCGGCAGAACAGCGCAGCGCGTTAATATCGCAGGGAATTTTAACGCTCTTGCAAGCTTGGGGAATTCGCAGCGGGCGACTCGGCGACGCTCAACATCAGTGCAATTAATGGACGAGAAAAACTGGAAGGTCGGCGTGATCGACCACGTATTGGCTCGCGCCACCAAAGAGTGATTCGCGCCCGCGCGAGTGGCTGTAGGCCCCCATCATCAACAAGTCGGCCTGCGCCGCCTTGGCCCGCGCCAAAAGCCGCGCCCCGATGTCGCCCGACCCCGCCAGCACCTCGATCTCAGACACCACCCCATGGCCCGCCAGATACCTCGCCAAGGCCTCGGGCGTGGTGCCCTCGGGCGTCTCACCCACGGTCAGGATATGCACCCCCGCACTGGCGCGCAGGAGCGCAAGCCCCACCGCCACAGCCCGCGACGCCTCCATCGACCCATTCCACGCCAGCGCGATCCGCCCCGGCAAGGCGGTGGGCGCCTGTGCGGGGCACATCAGGACAGGGCGCCCACTGCTCATCAGCGCGGCGTAAAGCGTGTTGAAGCCCAGATTGGCGGCGCGGTCGGGGCGAGGGACGGCAATCAGATCGGCCAAGCGGCCATGGGTGCCAAGCAGATCGGCCTGACGCCCGCGCGCCTCACGCCAACTGAGCGTTGTGCGCGTGCCCGCTGCCTCGATGGGAGCGTCGTCCTCCTCGATGACCGGCAGCGCATGGCGCTCGGCCGCCTCGCGAAACAGCCCGCGCATGCGCTCGCGCTC
>JBCDHK010000412.1:0-3217 GCA_038750185.1 Pseudomonadota bacterium | reverse complement strand
CTCGACCACGCACAAAGCCTGGATGGGCGGTGCCGCCTCCGCCATCAGCGTGTTCGTGGCGCTGCTGCTCTCGCAGTTCACCGCCGTGCCCTCGCCCGACCCCGAGGCGGTGCAGCAGTCCCTCTGGTGGCTGTTGAGCGCCATCCCGGCCTTCGGTTCGGGCTTCGCGCTCACCTACCTGATCCCCAACCAGAAAAAATCCTGACACCTCAGAGCAACCGAAAGGAGCATCACCATGCCCGTGACCGATACCGCCTTCAACCCGAGCGGCGATGAGACGATCCTCGCCCTCAAGACCAAGGCCAACGAGATGGCCGCGATCATCGAAGCGCTGCCGCCCGGGCGCCGGCGCTCGATTGCCCTCACCGAGCTTGAGGGCGCCTCGATGTGGGCGGTCAAAGCCGCCGCCTGCGGCGATACCTGATGCGCTCTGGCTACTTCGCCGTCCAGCGTCCCCCGCAAGGGTGGCGCTGGCCCAACTTCTCGCGTGCCGAGATCGCTTGCAAGGGCTCAGGTGTCGCCGTCATCCACGAGCCCAGCATGGACGCGCTCCAGGCGCTGCGTGAGGCATGGGGCCGCCCGATGATCCTGCGCTCGGCCTATCGGTCGCCGATGCACAACACCAACGTTGGCGAGGCGCGTAATTCGATGCACCTGCTCGCGCAAGCCTTCGATGTGGACGTGGCGCCGGTGGACTTCACCGAGTTCGTGAGCTTTGCGCGTACGCATGGGTTCAACGGGATCGGGCTCTATCCGGGGTGGGCGTTCGTCCACATCGATACGCGCGAGACCGCCGCGCAGTGGGAGAAGGGGTGACCCATCCTCGCGTCCTCGACACTGGAGCGCTTGCGCCACTTCCGGACCGTCTTCTCGTTCAGCCCGTAGCGCTCGGCCAGCTCCGCGACCGAAGCCTGCGATCAATGTATCGCAGCTCGGACGGCGTGCGTGGTCGTGGCGGTCCCGTGCTGAACTTGGCCCGTAGCGCGTCCCTTTCCTCCAGTGATGGAAAATTACCACCACGCCACGGGACTAAACACCTAGAGCGATTTCAAGCGCATCTGGCACTGATGCGCGACTCGGAAATCGCTGCAAAACAATGCCCTAGAGCGATCCAGGCGAGCCAGAATGATCGGAAATCGCTCTAGGAAGGCGCCCTCATCAAGGCAGCACGCGCAAACCGCATGACCTGTAGGAGCGAAACCAGCGGCAACAGGAAATGCGACGAGCAGCTTGACCGACAAATCTCAATCAGAGAAGGTTCGCAGGCTCGGCAGGAGTGAAGTGGTTTCTTGCATGCTGGATCGGAAGTTCGGCTTGGGCAGATATTGGATCTACTTGGTATTAATCTCGTTTTTGATTGAAAACACTTGAACTATGTCTCTCAAATCGGATCGCTAGTGGACAATCCGCACCAGGGTTGATGGGGGGCAGGTGCAGCTTAATGCGCAAGGGGTTCTGAGCCTCCAGCATGGCCTTGGCCACTCGCAGTGGCAGTCACCCGAGTGCCATCGCATGGCGCAAGCGCGGATGCTGGCGGCGCTCTGTGCCCATGCCTGGGCGAGTGTACCCGCACAGCAAGACCGCCTGCGTTGCCTTGGATGGACGCCGGGCGTGCCGCTCTTGCCGGCACTTTGGTCGGCCTTGCCGCCAATGACGCGGCGCGATCTCCAGGACGAGCGCACGCGCTGGCTGAGCAACGCCCCGCCCCCAGCCCATGGTGCCTGCGTCGATGTCGAGACCTCGGGCTCGACCGCAACGCCGGTGACGATCACCGGCACGCTCCACGATGCGCTGCTCGGCAAAGCCTTCGAGTTGCGTCTCCACCTTTGGCACGACATCGATTTCCTGCAAACGCTGGCCTATGTGCGCAAGTCCAAAGCCGCGGCCTGGGCTGGGCAGGCGGGGCTTGTCCACGAGCGCTGGGGGGATCTGGCGACCTTTCCCTTCCAGACCGGGCCGAGCTATGGCTTTGACGTCAATCGTGCCATCGAGGACCAACTCCGCTGGCTCAGGCAGGTGGCGCCGGCCTATCTGATGACCTACCCCTCCAGTCTCGATGCTCTGGTGCGCTTGATAGGCACTGGGGCGCCGGCGCCCGACAGCCTGGCCAAGATCTTTACGACGGGCGAGGCGCTGAGTGCTGACACCGTCGAACAGGTGCGCCAGGTGCTGGGGATCCCGGTCATCGATGTCTACAGCGCCCATGAGGTCGGCGCCATCGCGTTGCAGTGCCCGGAGTGCGCACTCTACCACATCCAATCGGAGCGCGTTCTGGTCGAGGTGGTGGACGAGGCCGGCCGGCCCTGCCGCGAGGGCGAGATCGGGCGGGTCCTGGTCACCCCACTGCACAACTACGCCCAGCCGCTCCTGCGCTATGAGATCGGCGATCTGGCCGAGGTCGGGCCCGAGCGCTGCTCGTGCGGACGCGGTCTGCCGACGCTGCGCCGTATTCTGGGGCGGGTGCGCAACACGCTCGTCGCCCCGGACGGGCGGCGCTATTGGCCCTCCTTCGGCATCCGCGAGATCGCGCGGGTGGCGCCGGTGCGCCAGGGGCAGTTCGTCCAGACCGCCCCCGATGCGATCGAGGCGCGGCTTGTGGCCGAGCGTGCGCTCAGCCAAGCCGAGACGGCGGCCGTGACCGAGGCCATCGAGCGGCGCCTGCCCATGGGATTTCGGATCACGCTGTCGCTGGTCGAGCACATCCCGCGCGGGGCGGGGGGCAAATTCGAGGAGTTTTATACCGCCTTCGCCACCACCTGAACCCGTGTGGAGACCGCATCCGCCGTGCCGAAGGCGGCCCTGTCTCCCGCAACCGCGCCCGAGCGCAGATCGACCACCGCAAAGCCCGCCTCGCTAAACAGTGCGCGTAAGGCGTGGGTATCGGTCAGGCTCCACCCGCCTTGGCGCTCGGCGAAGGTCTGGACGCGGGGCAGCAGTGTGCGCAGCGCTTGGGGGGCGTAGCCCTGGGCTTGGGCTGCAACGCGCGCCTTGTCCACGAAGGCGGCGATCTCGGAGGGGCTGCGCACCCGCCGCACGCTCGGATCGAACCCCGGGCGCAGCCGCGTGCTGGTCAGGACATGGCCTCCGGGGCGCAAGAGGCGCCGCCACCCGGCCAGGAGCGCCCGTTTGCCCGCGGGCGGGAACTGGTTGAGGAAGGAATGGGCCAGGATGACGTCGAAGGGCGCGCCCTCGTAGGCCAGGATATCGCACCGCTCGG
>JBCDHK010000411.1:0-3234 GCA_038750185.1 Pseudomonadota bacterium | reverse complement strand
GATGAAGCCGGCCTCAACCAGTTTCTTGAGATTATAGGAGACGTTGGAGCCCTGATAATAGCCGCGGTTTTTCAACTCACCCGCCGTCATGGTGCGGGCGCCGATATTGAACAACAGCAGTGCCTGGACGGCGTTGAGCTCAAAGCGGGCAATGCGCTCGAACTCGTCCTTGATCACATCGAGCAGCAGGCGGTGCAGGCGTTCGACCAGCGTCAGAGTTTCGAGATAGCCCGAAAGGACATCGCCGCCGGTCTCGTCCTCATAATCGGGCGTGAGGCGCTCGGGCGCGAAGGGGCGCGCGGCACCCACCAGCGCGTTACGCTCGAACGGTTCCCGATCGAGCGTTTCAGGGGCCGGGCAATCGGGCGCCAGGTCCGTCGTGCGGGCCGTTTCGGCCTGTCTTGCCTGTCTCACCGGGCTCACCTCACTTTTGCCGCTGGCATGTGTTCACGTCTTTCACCCGGACACATTCGACCCGGGCCGGCGATCCCCTGCGCGTTCCGCCCGGGCTCTCCTCAAGCAACCGTGAAGGGAAAAGGCGAACAATCGGTTAACTGTCGCCAGCCTCACCGCGCAGAAGGCGGATGATGCCCGAAAAATCGCGCCCCCCCTCCCCCGAGAGCGCCATCAGCGCATAAAGTTGGGTGGCCTGCGCGCCAAGCGGCGAGGACAACCCTCCCGCCTCAGCCTCAGCCATGGCAAGGCGCAGATCCTTGAGCATCAAATCAGCAGCAAAGCCAGGAGCATAGTCACGGTTTGAGGGGGCTGCTGGGACCGGCCCAGGCTCGGGGCAATAGTCGTTGAGCGACCACGATCGCGCCGTGGCGGTGGAGGAAATATCGTAGAGCTTTTGCGCCTCCAACCCCAAGGCACGGGCCAGATTGAAGCCCTCGGCCACGGCAATCATTTGAATGGCCAGCATCAGATTATTGCAGAGCTTGGCCGCAGCCCCCGCCCCCGAAGCGCCCGCGTGAAACACATTGCGCCCCATGGCATCGAGCACCGGGCGGGCGCGCTCAAAGGCTGCCTCCCCACCGCCGACCATGAACGAGAGCGTGCCAGCCGTCGCACCGCCAACCCCGCCCGACATCGGACAGTCCAGCATCTGATGGCCCTGCGCGGTGGCCTCGGCGGAGACGGCGCGGGCGGTGGCGACGTCGATGGTCGAGCAGTCGATAAACAGCGTGCCAGGGCGTGCGGCGGCGAGCAGACCGGCTTCGCCTTCGTAGACCGCACGCACATGCCGGGCAGCGGGCAAGGCAGTGACGGCAATCTTGGCCTGCTCCAGGGTGGCTTGGGCGCTGGCCGCGCGGGTCCCACCAGCCTCGGCCAGGGCTGCCAGGGCAGGCTCGGAGAGATCGAACCCGCTCACCGAAAAGCCTTTGGCGAGCAAGTTGTTGGCCATGGGTAGCCCCATGTTGCCGAGACCGATGAAGGCGATGTGGGTCATGGGCGTCGTCTCCCCCCCTTGTGCGGCTGCGTTTTCGCGGCAGAGTAGGCGATCTGCCGGCTGGAGCAACAGCGGCTACGAGGCTCAGCCGCGCCGGCCAAACAGGCGTTCGATCTCGGCCAGTGTGAGGGTGATCGAGGTCGGGCGGCCGTGGTTGCACTGGCCCGAGCGCGGCGTGGCCTCCATTTCGCGCAAGAGGGCGTCCATCTCGGCCAAGCCCAGCTTGCGCCCCGCGCGCACCGAGCCGTGGCAGGCCATGCGCGAGGCCACCGCATCGAGGCGGGCCTCCAGCGTGTCGGCTGTGCCCTGTTCGGCCAGTTCATCGGCCAGATCGTGAAGGAGCGACGCGGCGTCGGGCTGGCCGAGGACGGCAGGCACGGCGCGCACGCAAACCGAGGTGCCGCCGAAGGCTTCGACTTCGAGGCCAAGGCGCTCCAACTCGGGGGCGGCTGCCAGGACGCGCTCAGTGGCCTCAGCCTCAAGGTCGACGATCTCGGGGATGAGCAGCGCTTGGCGGCGCACGCCGGTGGCGGCGCGCTCGGATTTGAGGCGCTCGTAGACCAGGCGCTCGTGGGCGGCGTGCTGATCGATCAGGACGACGCCGTCGCGGGTCTCGGCCACGATATAGAGGTTGTGCAATTGTGCACGCGGCTGGCCCAGGGGCAGATCGGGGGCGGGATCGGCTGGGGGGCTGTCGGCTTCGGTAGGGGGCGTTGGCGCCTCGGCAAAGCCTGGCGGCGGGCCGGGCTGGGCTGGGCGTTGCAGATCGAGGCCGAGGTGGACGGCAGCGCCCGAGGGCAGCGCTGGGCGCGCGCTCTGCCAGGAGGGCGTGCCGCCGCTGCGCCCTGGGAACGCCGGAACGGTGGCCGCACTGCGATGGCCTGCCTCAGCCAACGCCTGGGTCAGCGCCGAGACCACCAGCGCGCGCGCCGCACCGGCATTGCGAAAGCGCACTTCGGCCTTGGCCGGGTGGACGTTGACGTCGACGGCCTCGGGCGGGCATTCCAGATTGAGGACAACCACCGGATGGCGATCGCGCGCCAACACATCGCGGTAGGCTGCGCGGAGAGCACCGCCGAGTAGCCGGTCGCGCACCGGGCGGGCGTTTACCAGGAGATGCTGCGCGGCCATGCTCGCGCGCGAGAAGGTGGGCAGCCCGGCAAAACCGGTGAGGCGCAGGCCCTCGCGCTCACCGAGCACGGCGACGGCGTGGGCCTTGAGGCCGCTTACCACCCGTTCGGCACGGTCGAGAAAGCCCTCCGCGCCCGCGACTTCGGCCTCGGCGCGAAACACGGTGCGGCCTTCGCCGCCGCCGCTGACATCGACGAGGTGAAACGCCACGCCCGGATCGGCCAGCGCTAAGCGGCGCACGGTCTCGGCGATGGCTTGGGCTTCGGCACGGTCGGACTTGAGAAAGCGCAGACGGGCCGGCGTGGCGGCAAAGAGATCGCGCACCTCGACCGTGGTGCCGGGGGGCCGCGCAGCAGGGCGGGGCGTGGCGATCTCACCGGCGCGCGCCTCGATCTGCCAGGCGTCCTGGCCTGGGACACGCGAGGTCAGGCTAAGGCGCGAGACCGAGGCGATGGAGGGCAGCGCTTCGCCGCGAAAGCCGAAGGTGGAGAGGTGCACCAGATCGGCGCCGTCGGTCTTGGAGGTGGCGTGGCGCTCCAGGGCGAGCGGGAGCTCAGTGGCGGTAATGCCATGGCCGTCGTCCTCGACGCGGATCAGCGATTTGCCGCCCTCGGCATAGGCGATGCGGATGCGTTTGGCACCGGCATCGAGGG
>JBCDHK010000410.1:0-3240 GCA_038750185.1 Pseudomonadota bacterium | reverse complement strand
TGCGAGACCGCCTCGCGGGCCATCACTTCAGCCGCCTCCAGCGCCTGGGTGCGCTCGATCTCCAACGCGCGGGTGTGGCGGTCGGAGGCGATGCGCTCAGCGTTGATGCGGGTGTCCTGGGCGATGCGCAGCGTCTCAGTGGCCTCGCGCAGCGCAATCTCGGCCTCGTCGATGGCACGGGTGCGGGCGATCTCGCGCTGGCGGGTCTCTTCTTCCTGGGCAATGCGCGCCTCGGTGACAGCTTGCTCCTGGGCGATGCGGGCGCGCTCGGTGGCCTCGCGGGCGGCGATCTCCTCGGCCTCCAAGCTGCGGGTGCGGGCGATTTCGCGCGCACGCACGCGCTCCTCCTTGGCGATGCGCGCTTCTTCGACCGTGCGCTCCTGGGTGATGCGGGCCTGCTCGGTGGCCTCGCGCGCGGCGATCTCGGTGGCCTCGGCCTCGGCCTCGGTGCGGATGCGCTCCTCGCGCACGGCCTTTTCCTGGATGAGACGGGCGCGCTCCACCGCCTCGCGCGAGCCGATCTCGGCTTCTTCGACCACACGCGTGCGCTCGATTTCGCGGGCGCGCACTTCGCGCTCAGAGGCGATGCGGGCCTCGGAGAGCACGCGCTCGTTTTCAATGCGCGCGGTCTCGATGGCCTCTCTGGCGGTGATCTGGGCTTGCTCGGCCTCGGTCTCGCGCTCGGCGCGCTCGCGGGCCACATCGGCGCGCTGCTGGGCGCGGCGAAACTCGATCTCGCGCTCCTGGGCCAAGCGCGCTTCCTCGCCCTCGCGCTCGATGTCGAGGGATTGCTTTTCGGCCTCCAGGTTGCGCGCGCGGATGCGGATCATGGCGTCCTGCTCGATGTCGTTGCGCAGTTTGCGCCGCTCCTCGATCTCACTGATGACGCGGGTCAGACCCTCGGCGTCGAAGCGGTTGGAGGGGTTGAAGAACTGGATGTCGGTCTGGTCCAGGTCCTGGATGGCGACGCTCTCCAGCTCCAGCCCGTTCTTGTCGAGCCCGGCCTGGGCCAAGGCCCGCACGCGCTCGACGTACTCGTGGCGGCCCTCGTGCAGCTCCTCCATGCTCATCTCGGAGGCGACCGCGCGCAGCGCCGAGACGAACTTACCGGCGAGGAGCGCGTGCAGCCGTTCGGGCTCCAGCGTGCGCCGGCCGAGCGTGGAGGCGGCCACCGAGACCGCCTCCTGCTCAGGCTTCACGCGCACGTAGAACTCGGACTCAATGTCGATGCGCATGCGATCGCGCGTGATGAGCGCGTCCTCGCGCGCACGCTTCACCTCCAGCGAGAGCGTGTTCATGTTGACCGGCGTGATGTCATGGACGATGGGCCAGACAAAGGCGCCGCCGTCGATCACCACCACTTCGCCGAGGAGACCGGTGCGCACAAAGGCGACCTCCTTGGTCGAGCGGCGGTAGAGAAAATTCATCACCCAATAGACGATGAAGATCACGATGACGGCGGTAATCAGCCACAAGATCAATTCGCCGATCAGTTGTCCGCTCATGGTCTGTCTCCTGGCTGGGGGCTCTCAGGCGCGCCCGATCTGCTTGAAGGCGCGGGTCTGTTCGGTGAGGGCGGTCTCGGTGGGCAGGCGCTCCATGGAGGAGGCGCCGTAGAAGCCGTGGCAGTACCGGGTGTTCTCCAGCACGTAGCGGGCGTGCTCGGGCATGGCGACGGGGCCGCCGTGGACGAGCACCAGCACCTCCGGGTTGATGGCGAGCGCCGCTTTGGCCCAGGCATCGGTGAGCCCCGGCGCGTCTTCGAGGGCCACGCCCGTCTCGGCGCCGATGGCCCCGCCTGCGGTGAGGCCGAGGTGGACCACGACGATATCGGCGCCCGCTTCGGCCATGGCCGCCGCATCGGCCTCGGAGAAGACGTACGGGGTGGTGAGAAGGTCACGCTCGCGCGCCAAGCGGATCATCTCGATCTCTTGGGCAAAGCTCATGCCTGTCTCTTCGAGGTTGGCGCGGAAGCTGCCGTCGATGAGGCCGACCGTGGGGAAGTTTTGCACCCCGGCAAAGCCCGTGGCCTTCACCTCGTCGAGGAATTTGGGCATGAGGCGAAAGGGGTCGGTGGCGCAGACACCGGCGAGCACAGGGGTGTGTTTGACGACTGGCAGGACCTCAGCCGCCATCTCCATGACGATGGCATTGGCATCGCCGTAGGGCATGAGCCCGGCCAGCGAGCCGCGCCCGGCCATGCGGTAGCGCCCGGAGTTGTAGATCACGATCAAGTCGATGCCGCCCGCCTCCTCGCATTTGGCCGAGAGACCGGTGCCGGCGCCGCCGCCGACGATAGGCTCGCCCTTGGCCGCCATGTCGCGAAAGCGCGCCATCAGGGTGGAACGGTCGTGCATCGGGCTCTCCTTTACGAGGCGCGCGCGCGGCGGCTGGTGCCGTGGAGCGCGCGGAAGGCGGCGACTAGGGCCGCCGAGAATTCGGGATCGTTGAGGTTGTGGGGCTGGCGGATCAAGCGGCGCTCGGGGGTTTGGCGCACGGTGGTCTCTAAGGCCTCGAACAGCGCCCGGTCGGCCTCGGGGTCGTGAAAGGCCATGCCGGGGGCATCGAGAGCGGAGACGCCGCCCTCGGGCAGAAAGAAGCGCACCGGCGCCCCCATGCGGTTGAGGCGCTCGCCAATCCAGGTGCCGATCTGGGCGTTCTCGGCCGCGGTGGTGCGCATCAGCGTCACTTGCGGGTTGTGCTCGTAGAACAGGCGGCCGCGGTAGCGCTCGGGCACGCTCGACGGGGCGCCGAAGTTGACCATGTCGAGCGCCCCGCAGGCGCCCACATAAGGCAGCCCCGCGCGGATCACGGCGCCCAGGCGATCCTCGTCGGCGGCGAAGACGCCCCCCATCAACAGATCGCAGACCTCGGTGGTGGTGACATCGATCACGCCGCGCAGCTTGGCGCTGTCGATGAGCTTTTCCATCGCCCGCCCGCCGGTGCCGGTGGCGTGGAAGACCAGGCAGTCGTAGTCGTCCTCAAGCGCCTTGACGATCGCCTGCACGCACGCCGTGGTCACGCCGAACATGGTGATGCCGACGGCGGGTTTCTCGGCCCTCGCGGGCGCGCGGGTGCGCTGGGCTGCGCGCGCGGCCACCATGCCCGCCATGGCGTGGGCTGCGTTGGCGAGCACGTCGCGGGTGATGGTGTTGAGCCCTTGGACATCGGCGACCGAGTGCATCAGGGTGATGTCGGTCGGGCCCACGTATTGGCCGACCTGGCCCGACGCCACGGTCG
>JBCDHK010000409.1:0-3266 GCA_038750185.1 Pseudomonadota bacterium | reverse complement strand
GGGGCAATGCGCTCAAATTCTATTCCAGCGTGCGCTTGGACATCCGCCGCATCGGTTCGGTTAAGGATCGCGACGATGTGGTTGGCAATCAAACCAAGGTCAAAGTCGTCAAGAACAAGGTCGCGCCGCCGTTTCGTCAGATCGAATTCGACATCATGTATGGTGAGGGAATTTCCAAGACTGGCGAACTAATCGATCTTGGGATCAAGGCGGGAGTGGTGGCAAAGTCGGGCTCCTGGTTCTCTTACGGCGATCAGCGCATTGGCCAGGGGCGGGAGAATGCCAAGAAATTCTTGAGGGAAAATCAAGAAGTTGCCTTGGAGATCGAAGATAAGATCCGCGCTGCCCACGGGCTCGATTTCAATATGAGTGACACCGAGCAGGCTGAGGCCGAAGCCGATGAGGACGGTGTGATCGAGACCTGAGCGCAGCAAGGGGCTGCTCGGTCCAGTGGACAGGCGATTCGCTCCGGGCTAAGACCCGGGGCGCACCAAAAAGTTGCCATCGAGGCCTGCCATGAGTTCACTCAACGACATCCGGACCGCTTTTCTCGACTACTTCAAGGCCAACGGACACGAAGCAGTGGCCTCCTCGTCGCTGGTGCCGCGCAACGATCCGACGTTGATGTTTGTCAATGCCGGCATGGTGCAGTTCAAGAACGTCTTTACTGGGCTGGAGCAACGCCCCTACAATCGTGCTGCGACATCACAAAAATGCGTGCGCGCTGGTGGTAAGCACAACGATCTCGATAACGTTGGCTACACCGCACGCCATCATACGTTTTTCGAGATGCTGGGGAATTTCTCTTTCGGTAACTACTTTAAGAGCGAGGCAATTCCATTTGCCTGGGACTTGATTACCAAAGAGTTCGGCCTGCCTGCCGACAAGCTCCTCGTCACCGTCTATCATGACGACGATGAGGCGGCTTCGATCTGGAAGAAACACGCCGGATTGCCGGAAGAGCGCATCATCCGCATCGCCACCTCCGACAATTTTTGGTCCATGGGCGCAACCGGCCCCTGCGGCCCCTGCTCTGAGATCTTCTATGACCACGGTCCCACCATCGCTGGTGGCCCACCGGGCTCGCCCGATGAAGACGGCGACCGCTTCATCGAGATCTGGAACCTGGTGTTCATGCAGTTTGAGGACTTTGCCGACGGTCGCCGCGAAAGCCTGCCCCGCCCCTCCATCGATACCGGCATGGGGCTGGAGCGTATCGGTGCCGTGCTCCAGGGCAAGCATGACAACTACGACACCGATCTGATGCGCGCGCTGATCGAGGCTTCGGCCAATGCCACCTCTGCCGAGCCAGACGGTCCGGGGCGCATCCATCACCGCGTCATCGCCGATCATCTGCGCTCGACTTCTTTCCTGATCGCCGATGGTGTCCTGCCGTCCAACGAAGGCCGCGGCTATGTGTTGCGCCGCATCATGCGCCGCGCCATGCGCCACGCCCATCTGCTGGGGGCCGACACCCCCTTGATGCACCGTCTCGTGCCCGAATTGGTGCGCCAGATGGGGCAGGCTTTTCCAGAACTCGTCCAAGCCCAGACCCTGATCACCGAGACGTTGGAGCTGGAGGAGAACCGTTTTCGCCGCACCTTGGAGCGCGGCTTGCGGCTGTTGGAAGACGAACTGGCCACGCTGCCCGAGGGCGCCATTCTGCCCGGTGAGACAGCCTTCAAGCTCTACGACACCTTCGGCTTTCCCGTCGATCTCACCCAGGATGCCTTGCGCGAACAAGGTCGTGCGCTGGATGAGGCTGGGTTTGAGGCCGCCATGGCTGAGCAAAAGCGCCAAGCGCGTGCGGCGTGGTCGGGCTCTGGCGATGCGGCAGAGGAGGGGCTTTGGTTCGATGTTCTCGAACAGGCCGGCCCGAGCGAGTTTCTCGGCTACGACACCGAACAGGCCGAGGGCGAGATCGTTGCTTTGATGCGAGAGGGTATGCGGGTCGAGACCGCCCAGGCTGGCGAGAGTGTCCAGATCGTGCTCAATCAGACACCGTTTTATGCCGAGGCCGGCGGTCAGGTGGGCGACAGTGGCACGGTGGTCGCGGCCAGCGGCAAGGCCAAGGTGCGCGATGTCAAAAAACGCGCGGGCGGTTTGTCGGTTCATGAGGCGGACGTGATCGAGGGGGAGATCGCCACGGGCGCGGCCGTGGAGTTGCGCGTCGATCCGGTGCGGCGCGCCCGCATTCGCGCCAATCACTCCGCGACCCACCTGCTCCATGAGGCGTTGCGCGCCACGCTTGGCGAGCACGTTGCCCAAAGGGGCTCGATGGTCGCGCCGGAGCGATTGCGCTTTGATTTCGCCCACCAAAAACCGGTGAGCGCGGAGGAGGCCGAACAGATTGCCCAAGAGGTCAACACCTACATCCGCCAGAATGCCCCGGTCAGCACGCGCATCATGACCCCGGAGGATGCCCAGGCCGCAGGCGCGCGCGCGCTGTTTGGCGAGAAATACGGTGAGGAGGTGCGTGTCGTCTCCATGGGGGTGCGCCCCGAAGGTGAGACGGGCCCGGCGGGGCGCACCTACTCCTTGGAGCTTTGCGGGGGCACCCATGTCGCGCGCACGGGTGAGATTGGCCTGTTGATCGTGACGGGTGAGGGGGCATCTTCGGCTGGGGTGCGGCGGATCGAGGCGCTGACGGGAGAGGCGGCGCTGGAGTTTCTGAGCGAGAACACGCGCCATCTTGAGGCGGCGGCGGCGGTGCTCAAGGCGCGCCCGGACGAACTGGCCGGGCGCACCAAAGTGCTGCTCGACGAGCGGCGGCGCTTGGAGAGCGAGGTTGCCGAATTGCGCCGCCAGCTAGCGCTTGGCGCTGGCGACGGATCTGGGCCCACGGCGCGCGAGATTGGCGGGATTGCCTTTCTGGCCCAAGCGTTGAGTGGGGTCGAACCCAAGGACCTGCGCAGCCTTGTCGATACCCACAAGCAACGTCTTGGCTCGGGGGCGGTGCTGCTGGTTGCTGAGGCTCAGGGCAAGGCGGCGGTGGCGGCGGGGGTCACGGACGACCTTACCGGGCGCATCTCGGCGGTCGATCTGGTGCGCGCGGCGGTTCCCGTGCTTGGCGGCAAAGGCGGGGGAGGGCGCGCGGATATGGCCCAGGGCGGCGGCAACGATCCCTCGCAAGCCGCAGCGGCGATCGAGGCCGCAGCGACGCTCTTGGCCGAAAGTGCCGAAGGCTGAGCTAAGGCGATAGGCTGAGCCGGGGCGATGCCTCAGAGGATGTTCCGATCAATTGGGATCAAGTGGCAGGCTTCTGC
>JBCDHK010000408.1:0-3278 GCA_038750185.1 Pseudomonadota bacterium | reverse complement strand
TAAAGCTCTTCGATGATGTCCCAGCCCGGTTCGCCGCGCACCAGGATCTTGCCGCAGGGCCCGGCATCGCCGATGCCCGCCCCGATGCGCTGCGAGCGCCAGCGTTTGTTGGGCGGCAGATCGGAGAGGTCCGGGCGGTGGCCCTCACGCGTGTGCAGGATGTGATAGCCCTTGGCACGCATCGCCTCTAGCACGGCTTGGATCGGGCCGATGGGTGCGCGCGTGAGCGAGAGATCATAGCCCATGGCATCGACATAGCCGCCCTTGCCGCAGAAATCGGTCTGCATGTCGATGACGATCAGCGCCGTGTTTTCAGGGCGCAGATCGCCGTTATAGGGCCAGGGGTAGGGATCGGAGGCGATGGTGGTCTCAGCGTGATCCTTCATTCGGCGGCCTCGGGGTGGGCTTTTCCGAAACGGCGGGTGGGTTTGGCAAAGCCGCAGCCGGTGCCGTCGGTGATCTTGACCTCGTCTTCCCAGGGCAGGCGGTATTTTCCTTGGGCCAGATCGGTCATGTAGGTGTAGGGACAGTCCTGCGCGCCGCCCTCGACCGCGACATAGCCGCGGTGGCCGAATTGGTAGATGTTGTTCTCCACCCCCCAGTTGAGGCGTGCCTCGCGCACCAGATCGGGGCGCACCTCGGCAGTGACGATCTCGTCGGCGCGCCCGGAGGTGGCATGGGCCAGAATGGTGCCGTCGAAATTGACGATCATGCCCTCGCCCATGGAATCGAACGTCCCATCCGAGCCGCACATGCAGACATTGGCCGTCACCATCAGATTGCAGAACGAATTCGCCTGATTGGTAAAGCGCCAACTGTCGCGGATGGGCGCGGTGTAGCCGGCGGTGCGCAGCATGATCTCGGCGCCGCGGTAAGCCGCCTCGCGCGCCATCTCAGGAAACATGCCGTCGTGGCAGATGATGAGCGCGATCTTGGCGCCTTTGGGGCCCTCGACCACCGGAACGCCCAGATCGCCCGGCTCCCAGGGCTCGACGGGCACCCAGGGGTGGAGCTTGCGGTAATAGAGCTGGAGCGCGCCGGTGTTGTCGATGATGATGCCGGAGTTGTACGGCATGCCGCCGGGGTTTTGCTCCATGATCGAGAAGCAGCCCCAGATGTCGTTGTCGATGCAGGCGGTCTTGAGTGCGGCAACCTCGGGGCCGTCGAGGCTGCACATGATCTCGGGATCGGTACGCATGGACAGGCCGTGCAGGGCGTATTCGGGAAAGACGACCAGATCCATGCTCGGCATGTTGCGCCGCGCTTTGGCGACCATGGCGACAACCTTATCGGTCTGTGCCGCCAGATCGGCGGGGGTTTCGACCACGGGCAGTTGTAGCTGCACCATGCCGATCACCACTCCGTTGGGAGATTTGTTGAGACCGCCGAGACCGTTCATGTCGTGCTCCTATTTGGTGATGGACAATTCGCCCGGCGCGCCGGCCATGGCCTGGGTTTTCGAAGAGATCGCGATCAGCACGCCCAAGGTGAGGATGTAGGGCGCGGCAAAGAACAGGTAGTAGCCCTCGGAGACGCCAACCGATTGTAGCGCAGGCCCAAGCGCGCCCGCGCCGCCGAACAAGAGCGCCGCGCCGAAGCAGGCGAGAGGGTTCCAGCGCGCAAAGATCACTAGGGCGACGGCCATCAGGCCCTGACCCGAGGAGATGCCTTCGTTCCAACTGCCCGGATAGTAGAGCGAGAGATAGGCGCCGCCGATGCCGGCAAACGCACCCCCGGCGGCTGTGGCCAGGGTGCGGATGCGGGCCGGGCGCAGGCCCATGGCGCGGGCGGCATCGGTCGAGTCGCCCACCACGCGGATGATCAGTCCGATGCGGGTGGCGCGAAACATCCACCACAGTCCGACCGCCGCCACGATGCCGAGCAAAAACAGCACATTGACCCGCAGCGCCGCCTGCACCTGGGGCAACTCCGACCACCAGCCGAAGGGGATGGCGGGCAGATCGGGCGCGACTGGCTGGATGTAGGGCTTGCCGAAGAAGAACGCGAGGCCGAGCCCGAGCAGCATCATGGCGATGCCGATGGCGATGTCGTTGACCTTGGGGATCGAGCAGATCAGCCCGTGGATGAGGCCAAAGAGCGCCCCCGCCATGGCTGCCCCCAGCACCCCGAGCCAGGCCGAGCTGGTCTCGAAGGCGATGGCGTATCCGGCCATGGCCCCGAAGACCAGCGTACCCTCCAGGCCCAGATTGATGCGCCCTGAGCGCTCGGTCAGCACTTCGCCGAGCGAGACGAAGAGAAACGGCGTCGAGACGCGAATGGCGCCGCCGAGGATGGCCAGAGGGATCGACCAAAGGCCCAGATCGCTTTCCATCAGGCGCTCCTCCAGGTTTCGGGGGCAAAGATGCGGAAGCGGCCGTAGAGCGTCTCGGACATCAGGATCGCGATGAAGACGAAGCCCTGCAACACCAAGACCGTGGCATCGGGCAGATCCATGCGCCGTTGGATGAGGCCCGAGGAGGCTTCAAAGCCCGCCAAGAGGATGGCCACCGGGATGATCGCCAGCGGATTGTGGCGCGCCAGGAACGCAATCAGGATGCCGGTAAAGCCATAGCCGGTCGCAAGCGACGCATTGGCGGCGCCGTGGACAGCGGCGACTTCGAAGAACCCGGCCAATCCGGCAAAGGCGCCGCCGAGGGCGGTAAAGCCGACGATCAGGCGTCCGACGGGCAGGCTCTGCACTTCGGCGGCACGCACATTGGCGCCGGCGATGCGTGCGGCAAAGCCCCAGGTAGTGCGTTCGATCAGCACCCAGGAGATGACGCAAAGCATCACGCCCACCGCCAGGCCCCAGTGGACATCCCAGCCCGGTATCTCGCCCACACGCAGTTGCTCGGCCAACGGCGCGGTGGAGGGTTTGTTGAGGCTGGCGGGATCGCGCCTGGTTGGGGCTTCCCCTGGCTCCTGGCCGCTTCTGTGGGAGCCACCGCTTTGGTTGAGGCTGGCGGGATCGATCGCATCGCACCTGGTTGGGTTGGTGGGTGGAAAAAGAGACGGAAGGGAAAGGTGCTGTCTCCAAAGCCACCAACTTCGAACGCCTAGGGCATTTGCGCGAGCTGCTGGCTCCCTTGAGAGCGGCTCTGGGTCGGCTCTGGCGGCTCTCGCCTGGAGCCCTGCCATGGAGCAAAGGGAAGTCCACGCGAACCAAAACCAAGAGATGGAGAAACACACCGCGAGTGAGACGTGACACGCAGAGAGGATCCACACCAACTGCGAGAGCAAGAAGAGCGGCTCGCCAGAGCCGTTCCTTTGCCCCCGCT
>JBCDHK010000407.1:0-3279 GCA_038750185.1 Pseudomonadota bacterium | reverse complement strand
GGGCGCGCCGGTGGTGTTTTGTCGGTCGTGCAGCGGCCCCCGGGTCGGGGCGGCGGTGGTGGATTGGCCCCGTGGCGCCCCACTTCTCTTGGAGAACACCCGCTTTCATGCGGGCGAAGAGGCCAACGATCCCGAGTTTGCCCGCGCGCTGGCCGAGCATGGCGATCTCTACGTCAATGACGCCTTTTCCGCCGCCCACCGCGCCCATGCCTCGACCGAGGGGCTGGCCCATCTCCTACCCGCCGCCGCCGGACGGCTGATGCAGGCCGAACTGGAGGCGTTGGAGCAAGCCCTCGGCGCGCCGGAGCGCCCGGTGGTGGCGGTGGTGGGCGGGGCCAAGGTCTCGACCAAGCTCGATCTGCTCGCCAATCTGATCGAGCGCGTCGATGTCCTGGTGATCGGCGGCGGCATGGCCAACACGTTTCTCGCCGCCCAAGGGGTCTCCGTGGGTAAATCGCTCTGCGAGCACGATCTGGGCGAGACCGCACGGGCCGTCATGGCCAAGGCCGAGGCGCGCGGCTGCACGCTGCTTTTGCCCGAGGACGTGGTGGTGGCGCGCGAATTCCGCGCCGGGGCGCCCTCTGAGACCGTACCGGCCCATGCCTGTCCCGAGGACGCCATGATCCTCGATGCCGGCCCCGCGGCGGTGGCGGCTGTCAAGGAACATCTCGCAAGCGCACGCACGCTGGTCTGGAACGGCCCCCTCGGCGCCTTCGAGATCGCGCCCTTCGATACGGCCACCAACGCCGCAGCCCTGGCCGCCGCCGATCTGAGCGAGGCGGGCAAACTGCTCTCGGTGGCCGGGGGCGGCGACACGGTGGCCGCGCTCAACGCCAGCGGCGCAGGCGCGCGCTTCAGCTATGTCTCGACGGCGGGAGGCGCGTTTTTGGAGTGGCTCGAAGGTAAGACATTGCCCGGTGTGGCCGCCCTCTCCTCCTGAGCCAGCAGCGAAAATCACACCGCCCGCGCGGCGATCCATGCTAAGGCCCGAGTATTCCCGGTATTCCAGAGGCCCCCATGACCACTCTTCGCTCTCTCACCGCACTGCCCTTGCTCTTGATCCTGGCCGCCCGCCCCGATCCGGCCCAAACGCAATCCGTCCAAGACCTCGACCCCGGCGTGGCCTCGCTGCTGTTTGCCGTCCAGCGCTTTGCCGTGCAGTTCGGCCTGCTCAACCTGCGCACCTTCACCGATCTGACCTACGACAGCATCAGCTTCGATCCGCGCACCGGCGATACCTCGGTCAACGGGCTGCGCGTCAGCCCGCGCCTGCCCTGGGATCCGTCCCGCGCCTGCACCATCGAGATCGAACGCCTTGTCGGCTATGCCGCCCAGCCCGATGTCGACACCTTGCGCTCGGATATCGAGATCGAGGGCGTTGGCGTGCCCGCCGCCTGCTTCGAGCCCGCTGTGGCGCTGACCGTACAAGGCCTCGGCTATGAGCGCATCGAGGTGAGTGCGGCGGCGCTCTCCATGGCCTACACGCTGTCCAGTTCGGCGGCAGAGCTGCGCCTTAGCGCCGATCTCGACGACGCGGCGGCCCTCGATGTCGCCACCCACTTCGATTACGTCTGGGTTGCGGGGCTCGGTCGCGACGACCCCGACGACTTCGAGCCGCTGGCCCATTTGGAGAGCGCCGAGATCCAGTTCGTCGATGCCGGGCTTTGGGAGCGCATCAAGCCCATGGTCTCGGCCCAGGTCGGCGATCTGAATGCCGCACCTGCGCTCGTGCGGGTCCTGCTTGGCCAAGTGCTGGCCGGACCAGGCGGCACCACCACACCCGAGAAGACCGCCTTTGTCGACAATGTCGCCACCGAACTGGAGCGCTTTATCCGCGACGGCGATCGTTTGGTGCTCAAGATGGCGCCCACGGGCGGGGCGTGGCTCGACGACGATCTGTTCCAGACCCCCCAGCGCATGATCGAGACATTGGAGCCCGAGCTTTCGGTCGCCCCCCTGGCGGCTGAGCGCGTGATCGCACCCGCGCTGGTCACGGCGGCGTTGACCGGCGAGGCCGATCTGGCACCCGAGGTGCGCCTTGAGGTTGGCGAGGCGCTGCTGAGTGGCATCGGCGCGCCCAAGGCGGTCGGGGCCGGGCTCGATTTGCTGGCCCCCCTGGCCGAAGCCTGGAACGGCGAGGCGGCAGCGCTCATGTCGAAGGCGCTGCTCGATGAGGGCGATATCATCGAAGGCTACGCGTTGGCCCTGCGCGCCATGGCCGCCAGCACGCCCGGAGCACAGGCGCTGGCCAGCCGTGCCGAGGCGGAATTGGGTGTCGGCGAGATGCTCGACATCCAGGCCACGGCGCTGGCCGAATGGCCCGAGGCGGGCGCGCTGGAGAACACCCAGGCCGAGGCGATCGAGGCGGGCGATGTCAATGCGCTGCGCCGCTTAGCCGCCGCCGCCGAAGCCGGACGCGCCCAGCCCCGCGATCATGCCGGCGCCTATCGCTTGGCCGCACTCGCCGCAGCCGGGGGCAATGCCGGGGCGGCGCAGTTGCGCGACCGCCTCGATGCCCGCTTTACCGACGGCGACGGCACCGATCCGGACTGGGCTGGCCTGCGCGACGAGGTCGCCGCGGAAGCGCTGGAGGTCTGGACCGAGGGCGGGCTCGGCGCACGCGTGCTGGAGCGCTACGGACGCTAACCCCACCCGCGAGAGGGCCTGCATACCACGCAGGCCCTCTCGCATATTGACCGGATGCACCCCCGCCTGTACCCCGATCCCCGATCACGCAACCGCGAAAAAAGGGGTATCACCATGAAGGCGACCCGCGCCGTCTCCCGCATCCTAGCCAACTACGAGAGCGACACCCCCGGCGTGAAAGGCAACCTCTGCCGCATGCTGATGACCGGCAAGCTCGGCGGCACCGGCAAGATGATCATCCTGCCGGTGGATCAGGGCTTCGAGCACGGCCCCGTGCGCAGCTTCGGCCCCAATCCGGACGCCTTCGACCCCCACTACCACTACCAACTGGCCATCGATGCCGGGCTCAATGCCTATGCCGCGCCGCTTGGCATGCTGGAGGCGGGGGCGGGCACCTTCGCGGGCCAGATCCCGACCATTCTCAAGGTCAACTCGGCCAATTCGCTGCTGCCCCCCGAGGCGGGTAAGGACCAGGCGATCACGGCTACCGTCGACGATGCGCTGAGGCTCGGCTGCGCGGCGATCGGCTTTACCGTCTATCCCGGCTCGGCGCAGTCGCTTGAGATGTTCGAGGAGATCTCCGAGATGCGCGAGGAAGCCGCGGCCAAGGGCGTGGCCACGGTGATCTGGTCG
>JBCDHK010000406.1:0-3289 GCA_038750185.1 Pseudomonadota bacterium | reverse complement strand
TGATCCAGAGGGCTCCATCGTCGAGTTCGACGGTATCGCCCAGGGCCTGCGCCTCGGGCTGCGCCTGTTCGTTCGGCTGGCCAACAACAACAGCTTCTTCCTCACGGTCAAGACCGCCCAGACCACCAGCATCCCGGCACGTACACGCATCGTCGCCAGCGAGACCGATCTCAACTTCATCACGTCCTCAGCCTCGATCATCGTAGCGCAGGCCCCCGATCTCGGGCGCGGCACCAACCAGCAGGCCAACGGCACGCTGCGCATCGACGAGCCCGATCTGTTCGGCGGCGAAGAGCGCGAGGGCGGCGTGCGCGGCGAAGTCGACGTGCTGCTCGGGCGCCCCGATCAGCAGCCGTTGCCGTTCCTGGCCGAGATGGCCGGGCGCGCCGTCACCGCCTATCGCGGCGTCACCTCGCTGGTGTTCCGCGGCATCGCTGGTGAGCCCGAGCAGGGCTTTCGCTGGCAGGACAAGAACGACCGGCTCAAGCCCGTGGCCATCCGCCTGCGCCGCACCCAAGTGCGCGGCGATGACGGACGCCCCCAGTGGGAGCCGACGCTGGCCGCCATCGGCAGCGGCGCCGCGGCCAACGATGTGGCGCTCTGCTTCGCGGTTCATCTCTCGATCAGCGCGGGCTGGGTGCAATGGCAGGTCGATGCACTGACGACCATCCTCGCCGAGATCCAGGAGAACCAGCGCGCGCTGATTGATGTGCGCATCATCGCCTACACCGACACGCTGGTCACCGAGATCAAAGAGCGCGACCTCGCCCCAGGCGACAGCCGCTTTGCCGATCTGACAGGCTTTCTTGCTGGTCTGGTGGCCCAAGCAACAGCGGACAACGCTGCCTCCTATGTCGCGGCGCTGAGCCCGGCCCTGGCCTATTTCAACGCCACGGCGCGGCGCAAAAAGCGGCTCGTGTTCTTCAACAGTGGCAGGCCTCCGGCGGCAGAGGAGAACGACTGGCGCGCCATTCTGGGCCAAATGGGTGATGTGGGGCGCACTGGCATTTCGCTGGGCACCGCCTTCATTGGCGAGATTGACCGCGTCGAGAACGAAAACCTGGGCAATCAGCCGTCACGGCGCGTGCCGATCATTCAAACGGCACCGCCCTTGGCCGCGTATCTGCGTACCATCCTGCCCGGCCCGCAGTTGATGAACATCGTCCATGCGCTGCGCGAAGCGCTCACCGAGCAATGGGGCCGCGGTTATCCCGAGAGCGAGATCGGCAACACCTGGCTGGGTGCGGCGCAGACCTGCTTCAATGAGGGGCTCGGCGTCGGCCTGCGCTGGGATACCTCGGCCCCCGTCGAGGAGTTCATCCGCGATCTGCTCGCCTATGTTGACGGCACCCTCTACACCAACCCGCAGACTGGCAAGATCGAGATTGCGCTGTTTCGCGACGACTACGACGCCGAGAGCCTCCTGGTCCTCGACGACGACGACGTGTTGGCCGATGGCTGGGACGTGGTGCGCACTGAGACCGTGGATTTAGCCCACAGCTGCGTTGTCACCTACACCAACCCGGCCACCGACGAGCCCGACAGCGTCACCGTCACCGACCCCGCGGCGGCGCTGCTCGCAGGCCAGCCTGCCCCGATCCGGGTGGACTTTCCGGGCGTGCGCAGCGCTGGCCTGGCCTCTCGCCTTGCCCAGCGCGAGTTGCGCGCAGCCTCCTCGCCTCTGCTGCGCGGCACCATCGCGGTGACGCGGGTGGCGAGCCTGCTGCGCCCGGGCAGCGTCTTTGTCCTCGACAGCCCGCGGCGCGGTATCGAGAGCGTGATCTGCCGCGTCCTGGAGATCGACACCGGCGACGGGCGCGACAACCGGGTGCGCCTGCGCATCGCCGAAGACGTCTTCGCCCTCGACGCCGCCCCGGTGCTGGGCGAAGAGCCGATCCAGCAACGCCCGCTGATCGGGGCCGCGGTGCCGCTGACCCAGCGCGCGGTGCAGGAGGCGCCGTACTGGGCACTGGTCCAGGCCCTTGGCCACACCCAGGCCGATGCGCTGCTCCGCGATCAGTCGGGCGCCGGTCTGATCCAGGCCCATGCCGGGCGCCAGCCGGTCAACGCCCTCGACGTCGGCCTCTGGGGCGCAGACGGCCCGGTGCCCTTCGCGCGCATCGGCCCGGCGCAGTTCGCCCCCGCCGCCACGCTGGCCGCGGCGCTCTCGGATGATCCCGCCGCCGTCGAGGTGTCCGTCTCAGACGCCCGCCTCGCTGGCGCGACGCTGGGTATGCTCGGCAGTCTCGGCGACGAGCTGGTCCGCCTTGATGGGATTGGTGAGGACACCGTCACCCTGGCCCGCGGCTGCCTCGACAGCGTGCCCCGGCCCCATGCCGCTGGCGCGCCGCTCGTGCTCTGGAGCCAGACCAACGCCGTGCAGACCGGACCCGAGTTTGGCCCCGAAGACACGCTGGCAACGAAGCTGCGCACCGGCACCGGGCGCAAGCGGCTCACCCTTGCTGCGGCACCGACCGACACGGTCGCCTTCGATGCCCGCGCGATCCGCCCCCTGCCGCCGGGCGCGTTCCAGGTCGGCGGCAGCTATGCGCCATCCGAGAACCTCTGGCGGCAGGGTGACATCCTGCTCACCTGGGCACACCGGGATCGCCTCTCGCAGACCTCGTCCGTGTTCGACGACTACACCGCCGGCAACATCGGCCCCGAGCCCGGTGTCACCTACCACGTGCAACTGCGCTGGCGGGACCGCGTGACGGGGCAGCCCATCGAGCCGCCAGTGCTCGACGTCGATGCGGGGACAGGCACGAGCTATACGCTCACCCAGTCGCAGGTGCCGACACAACCGAGCGGGGCTGATCGCATCCTGGTGCGCGTGCTCTCGCGCCGCACGATCGGCACCACCGACTACGACTGCCGCCAGGCCCGCGAGTATGTGCTGCGTTCTCCGACCGGCCCGGCGGCGCTCCTCAACGAAGACGGCACCAACCTGCTCACCGAGGACGGTGGGCTCCTTCTCCTGGAGTAGAGGTATGACCACCGACAGAAAGATCAGCGAACTGGACCCGCCCCCCGCCGGCTTCGACGCCGCCTCGTTCGGGGTGTTCGTCTTCGGCGGCGCAGCCTACAAGGTCTCGCTCACATAAACGTCGGACAGCGCCACCAGCCCAAGCTCGGCGGCGATCTCGGTGAGCGAGACCCTGTAGGCCGCACCGCCGAAGACGAACACCCCGAACGAGGCGGCGTCGAAGCCGGCGGGGGGCGGGTCCAGTTCGCTGATCTTTCTGTCGGTGGTCATACCTCTACTCCAGGAGAAGGAGCCCACCGTCCT
>JBCDHK010000405.1:0-3311 GCA_038750185.1 Pseudomonadota bacterium | reverse complement strand
TCGCCGTATCGCAGATTTTTCTAATCGTCCTCCTCAACTGGGATTTCGCCGGGCGCGCGACCGGCATCTACATCACCGTCATCACCGATGACTTCTGGACAATGCAGTTTGTCGACCGCCGGCCCTATCTCTTCATTGCGGTGGGGCTCTTCGTTTCGGCAACACTTGTGGCCTATGCGATCATGCGCGGGCGCTTCGGGCTGTTGCTGACGGCGGCGCGCAACAATCCCACCGCCGCCGAGGCGCTCGGCATCGAGGTCTCCCGCATCCGCATCAAGGCCCTGGCCATCTCGGGGGCCATCGCCGGGGTCGCGGGCGCGTTCTATGCCCAGTTCACCACGTTCATCGATCCAAAGCAGGTCTTTGGCCTCGCACTCAACTTCGATTTTCTGCTGGTGCCGGTGCTCGGCGGGCGCTTCAGCCTCGTAGGCCCCATCATCGGCGCCTTTGCCCTGCGCCCGACCAAGGATCTCCTGCGCGCCCTCTTCGGCGGGGTCGCCGATGCGGTGTTTCTCGTGGTCTACGGCTTTCTCTTGGTGGTGTTCATTCTCCTGCTCCCCCGCGGCGCCGCGGGCTTTCTGGAGGACCGCTACAAGGCCCTCGGCCAGACCCGCGACGACGGGCGCGCGCCATGAACGCCCCCGCCACGCCGATCCTGCAAGCCGCAAACCTCACCAAACGCTTTGGCGGGCTGACCGCGGTGGACGACGTCTCCTTCAGCCTCACCCCAGGCGAGATCCTGGGCGTCATCGGCCCCAACGGCTCAGGCAAGACGACGCTTTTCTCGCTGATCTCCGGCTTTCTCGCCCCCGATGCCGGAGTGGTCAGGCTGGAGGGCACGGAGATCACCAAGCGTCAGCCGGCAGCGCTTGCGCGGCTCGGGCTCGTGCGCACCTTTCAGATCGTCCAGCCCTTTGCCGAGGCGAGCGTGACAGAAAACGTCGTCATCGCAGGCCTGCTCGGCGGCACCCGTCCGTTGCCCGAGGCGCGGGCGATCGCCGAAGAAGTGCTCGATTTTCTGGAGCTGGCCCCGATGGCCTCCCGGCTGGCCG
The DNA here is from genome assembly GCA_038750185.1 of Pseudomonadota bacterium. Taxonomy (GTDB): domain Bacteria; phylum Pseudomonadota; class Alphaproteobacteria; order Rhodobacterales; family Rhodobacteraceae; genus Thermohalobaculum. The sequence goes on along the minus strand of JBCDHK010000405.1, from coordinate 2,259 downwards.
AGACGCTGACCATCGCAGACCGCAAAAAGCTGGAGGTCGCGCGCGCCCTCGCCTGCAAACCTCGCGTGCTCCTGCTGGACGAGGTGATGGCGGGGCTGCGCCCGAGCGAAGTCGACGAGGCCATCCAGCGCATCCAGGCGATCCGCGCGCGCGGCATCTCGATCATTCTGGTCGAACATCTGATGCGGGCGGTGGTGGCGCTCTCGGACCGGCTCATCGTCCTGCGCCAGGGCCAGGTGATCGCCGAGGGCCACGACCCCCTGGAAGTCCTCGCCCGCCACGAGGTGGTGGAGGCCTATTTCGGCAAGGCCGCCCATGCTGCTCGAACTTGACCGCCTCAACGTCACCCACGGCGGCGTCACCGCGGTGTGGGAGGTGACGCTCACGGTCACCGAAGGGGATTTCGTGGCCATCGTCGGCCCCAACGGCGCAGGCAAGACATCGCTCATGGCCGCGATCTCTGGCTTGGTGCCGGTACACTCCGGCAGCATCCGTTTTGAGGGCGCCGACATCACGAGACTGCCGGCCGAGCGCCGGGCGGGCCTCGGCATCGTCCTCTCGCCCGAGGGCCGGCGGCTCTTTCCAGAGATGAGCGTGGACGAAAACCTCATCGCCGGCGCCCATCTCGCGCCTGGCTGGGCCGACGTGCGGCGCCGTCTGAACGAGGTGCGCGCCATCTTTCCAAAGCTCAAAGAGCGCGCGGATCAGACTGCCCAGACCCTCTCTGGCGGCGAGCAGCAGATGGTGGCCATCGGCCGGGCGCTGATGGCCAAGCCGCGGCTTTTGCTGCTGGACGAGCCGTCGCTCGGCCTCGCCCCGATCATCGTCGACGAGTTGTTTCGCACGCTCAAAGCCGTGCACGCCAGTGGGCTGACGATTGTCCTCGTCGAGCAAAACGTGCTCCAGAGCCTGGAGTTGGCACAGGATGCGCATGTCCTGGAAAGCGGGCGGCTGCGCCTGTCGGGCCCAGCGCAGACCCTCCTCGCTGATCCCTACATCAAAACGGCATACTTGGGATTGTAGGAGGCTTTGAGCCTGCCCCGTGATGGTCAAACGGCCGTCGCAGGGCTTTGTTGCACGGGTCATAATTTGAGCGGGATGCCCCCTTTCCCCGTGGGCTACCACACGCGCTCGAAGACTGCGGTGCCCAGTCGGGTCATGCGCTTCAGAGCGTTCACAGCGATCTTGGTCTCTGTCTTTTGAAACTCCAGGGTGCGGGCGCGCAGCGCCGAGCCGATCACCCGTTTGCACCGACCGATCTGCGGTTCTGTCGCAAACTTTGCAGTTGGTTCACTGGGACTGGATCTTTGGACGGACCCAGCCTGCGAGCGCAGCAAAGCGCTCGTAAGCGGTGCCACAGGCATCCTCGAACTGGCCTTTGCGAACCATGTGTGCCACCTTGATCCCGGCCAAGGTCGCCGCCGCCGAGGCAAACGCCTTGAAGCCCTTCACCGGCCGCGTGATCCGCTTGATAGACCGATGGTCCTGCGCGATGATGTTATTCAGACACTTGGCCTGCAAGATCGCGATCCGCAGCGCAATACCGCGAAGCCAGAGAAACGCGTTCATGCGCCACGAGCGGGCGCCTTGGCGCTTGGCGGCCTGTGCCCTGACCGTGATCTGAGGCGCAAGCTTGACCACCCAGCGGTTCAGAGTGGCGTGGTCGATGTGTACGCCGCGATCACGCATGATTTCCTGGAAATTGCGATAGGAGACCGGGTAGCGGACGTACAAATGCACCGCGGAGAGGATAACGTCCCGCGGGAAGTGCGTGCCCTTGACCGAGATTATCGCTGGCGTCCTCACTCGATTAGATCCAGACCAAGCCCACCCAAGATCCGTCTCAACCCGCAATCCACCAAACTTTGCGACAGAACCCCCCCCTACCTCTGACAAGCGCGCCACCGCCTGTTCTTTGTACTCGGGCGTGAACCGCCGTCTCGTCTGCTTCGTCATAATCGACTCCCGTGCCTGAGGGTGCTTTAACCCCTGGCCCGGGATCTCGGGGCAAGGTCAGTCCCGGAAAGTGCCCTTAGCAGTGCAGGCCCCCGCGCGTTGCCTGCACTGGGTAATTGCCAGGGCAATTCCAGCTCGCGGCGACGCGCCATGCTGGATATCTCGGCGATAGGACTTGACCCGATCAATAATCGAATATTTTATGAACAAATGTTCATATGCCAGTATCCCCCCTCGGCCACTCCCAGCCCAGCCTTTCCCCGAGACTATCCCCGGGGTGTGCTGGCCCGCAGCCCCGAACAG
>JBCDHK010000404.1:0-3356 GCA_038750185.1 Pseudomonadota bacterium | reverse complement strand
GCATTACGTTAACCGCGCACGCCAAGCGCTTGGGCTCCAGGGCGCCACCTCGGGCGTGGTGCAACAGGTCGTCGAGGCGCGCCTCGATGACGACCAAGACGCGCTCTGGCTGCGGGTCGAGGTCGCTGGGTCTGGGGCCTCTTGCCATGTAGGCTATCGGTCCTGCTTTTACCGCGCTGTGCCGGTGGGGAGAGATGCGGGGCAATCGCTCACCTTCCTTGAGGGGGAGAAGACCTTCGATCCCAACGAGGTTTATGGCAACGCCCCTAACCCTACCCAACTCTGAGCGCCCATGAGTGCCTTACCAGCCGGATGATGCGTTCGGTGACTGTCGTCTCAACTCTCCCACTCAGGTACCGTCTTCTGCGCGTTTAGCAAGCTCTGCGACCGCGCGCAGCACCGCCTCACACCGCGCCGGATCTGCCGCGTCCGGGTGGGCTGGGCCAAACCGGCCCGCGTCGTTGTCAAAGTAGCGGCCAGAGGCGTCTGAGAATTCCTCTGAGAGCGCCGCGCGCATCAGGATGTCGACGCCGATCCGGATGTCGTTGCCCGAGGTGCCGAAGGCGTCGCGCACCATGTTGGTCCCCAGCAGCGAGCCGGGGTTCACCGATACGGCGACGGGGCCTGCCGAGCCCAACTCGGCTGCGAGCGCGTTCGTCCACATCGTCAGGCCCAGCTTGCTCTGCGCATAGGCCTGGCCCGCGCTGAGCGCCCTCTCGCCCCTGAGTGCCGCCATGTCGACCGGCGCCTGCGCAGCCGAGGAGAGGTTTACGATCCGCCCATCCGAAGGCATGATCGCTAGCACGCCTCGCGCCAGGATGTACGGCGCAATCGTATTGACGGCGAAACGGATGTCGAGCCCGTCCGCCGTTCGCGCCATGGGGGCGTTGTAGACGCCCGCGTTGTTGATCAGAACGTCGAGCTGCTGGTGATCGGCACACACCGCCTCGCCAAGCGCGCGGGCCTTTTGAAGGCGCGACAGGTCGGCGCGGTAGGTTTGGGCACCGCCCAAGTCGTGCGAGACGGCGGCCAGTTTCTCGGCACTGCGCCCGTGGACCAAGACGCGGTGACCCTCGGCGGCCAGCGCCCGTGCCGTCTCGCGCCCGATGCCGTCGGTGGCGCCGGTGAGTAGGATCGTCTTCATACAGGGTCTCCGCTGTAAATGAGGGGGGCATGAAAGAGGGGCAGGAGGTCGGCGGCGAGCCGCTCCAGCGTCGCCTCGATGGGGGTTTGGTTGAAGCGCAGGTTCAGCGCGACGTGGTTGACCCCCGCCGCCTGCACCGCGCGCAGATACTCGGCCAGAGGGCGCACGCCCGACCGAAAGCCGAGATGGAGCGGCGTGGGCGCCGCCTCAGGATCATCCGCAAGATCGATATAGAGCGGCTGCATCACCGGCTTGGATGCCTGATCCTCAGGGATCTGCCCCCGCCAGACCTCGACCGCGCGCGCCTGCTCTGCGGCCTCGCGCGGATAGGTGATCCAGCCGTCGGCCTTGGCCGCGCCCCAGCTAGGAGCCTGCCGCGCTCCGCCAGTGATCAGCATCGGCAGACGGCCCGCGACCGGCTTTGGCAACAGATCAGCGCGCCCGTCCGGCGCACCGCACAGGTTCTCGAAGGCCGGGTAGGGGTCCGCCATGCGGCGAATGTAGTCAAAGGCTGCGCGGAACGCGTCGCCCCGCCCCGCATGATCGGCGCCCATGGCGGGATACTCCTCGGGCCTGTCGCCTGATGCCACGCCCAGCAGCAGGCGCCCGCCCGACATGGCGTCCACACTGGCAGCGGCCTTGGCGACATGCGCTGGGTGGCGCAGCGGCAGGATCAAGCTGGCCACGCCGAGGGCGATCCGGTCCGTCGTGGCCGCCAAAGCGCCAAGCAGCACGAACGGGTCGAGCACCTGGCCCGCATCGCCAAAAGACGGCACATCGAAGGGCACATCACGCAGCCAGACCGCCGCGAAGCCCAAGCGCTCGGCCAACTGGACGCGGGCCACATGATCGGCCGCTTCGGGCGCGCGGGTGGCCGGATAGGGATCAATCGGCACGACCAGGCCAAGGCTGAGCCGCCCGGGGTGAAACACGGCCCCGTAGGCGCGGTTTAGCGGGTCGAACCGTCTAGTATCGTCCAGCATTTCGACCTCCAGTTTTTGCCCCTCTACGGGTGCTCGCTCGACTGACCCCTAGATCAGCTTTTGCTATGGCTAAATAAACTGCCATGATCGAGGAGCAGTCTTCGCCAAAGCCGGGTAATTCATGGACATCCTCAGCCTGCGCCTCTTCGTGGTCGCCGCCGAGCGGCTCAACATCTCTGCGGCCGGTCGCGCTCTCGGCCTCGGTCCCGCCGCCGCCTCGGCGCGACTGGCCAAGCTGGAGCGCGCGGTCGGCGCTGATCTGCTGCACCGCTCGACCCGCAAGGTGTCGCTCTCGACCGAAGGCAGCGCCTTCCTGCCCTTCGCCCGCGAGGTCGTGGCGCAGGCCGAGGCGGGGCTGGCCGCGCTTGGGCAAGGGGCGGCGGAGGTCTCGGGCACCGTGCGCTTTGCCGCGTCCTCGACCTTCGCGCAGCTTTACGTCGCGCCACTCCTGCCCGCGCTGATGGACCGCCATCCCGGCCTGTCGCTCGATCTGCGCCTAACCGATCTGCCGTTTGACCCAATCGAGGGATCCTTCGACCTTGCGCTGCGCTCCGCACCCATGGCCGATTCCGCGCTGATGGCCCGCAAGCTGGCCGATGACCCGCGTGTGCTGGTGGCCGCGCCCGCCTATCTCGACGCCCATGGCAGGCCGGAAGGGCCTGAGGATCTGGCGCGCCATCGGCTGCTGGCTTTTGGGCGATCTGGGCCTCGTCCGCTGCTCGGGCCCGAGGGCGCCCGCGCGATCTTTGGCGGGGGCGAGCGCATCCGCATCGACGACGGAGCGAGCCAGCGCGCTGCCACCCTGGCCGGCGCCGGCATCTCGGCGAACGCGCTGTGGCTCGTGCACGAAGACCTCAAGGAGGGACGGCTCGTGCGGGTGCTGCCGGGCTGGGAGGTGGACGACCGCGCGATGCTCTGGCTCGTCTACCCAAAGGCCAACGTCCTGACGACGAAGGTGCGGGTGCTCATCGATTTTCTCGTGGAGCGGATCGGGCGACGGCCACCCTGGCAGCGGGACACGCCATTTTACGGCAATGACGAAGACTGACTTCATCTACCCCTCGGTTATTCGTGAGGCGATAGGGTTTAATTGATAATCCAAAGCAAAATCGGAGATCCCCCATGCGCGCGATGACCCTAAACAGCTACGGCGAGAGTGCCCCCTTCGAGATGGCAGACCTGCCCGAGCCCGAGGTTCGTCCCGGCCACGTCCGCCTTCGCGTCGCTGC
>JBCDHK010000403.1:0-3367 GCA_038750185.1 Pseudomonadota bacterium | reverse complement strand
CGTCAACTCTTCGCGGAGGGCTTCCAAGGCCACCTTGGCCTTGAATTCAGCCGTGTAGCGCTTTCGCTTCGTCATTCTGCCTCAGTCCTTCGTCAGTCGCCACGAGCTTAGCAACTGGTCCGAAAGCCCGCGACCACCTCTGGGTAAGCTGACGAATGATGAGATCGAGCAGATCGATGGTGATCGCAAGCAGCTCGAAGGAAAAATTCAGGAGCGATATGGCCACTCCAAAGAAGAGGCCGAGAGGGCGGTAGAAAACTGGCTGTCCAAGCAGTGATGCTGGGGTAGACGCCCGTTGAATAACCTCGAACTGGTGGATTGATCGAGATAGTTGACTGGCTTGGGCAGGTTTGTGGGCCTGACGCCAGGGACGCGGGTGCCTTGGTCACTCCACCAGAGCGAAGGTCGACCACCAACGCCGAGGCGGCGCGATGCCCGGCCAAGAAGTGATCGACGTTGGCCGGGGATCTCTCTCCGACCTTGGTTTTATCGAATTGCAAGCGTTGTCCGACCGTCTGCGGTGGGGTGCTCCTCCACACTGCCGCCAAACTGCGCGGCAAACACCCGGATGAGTTTTCTCGCCAGTGCGTGCGGTTTGTCCTCTGTGGTGGGCCAAGTGAGATCGGCCACAACCGCCAGCCCTCCATCCTCTGAGCGTGCGATGTGCAGCCGGGCCCGGTCCGAGTGAGGATCGGCCCCTGAGAGCGTAAGCAGCACCTCCGAGACAATCATTGCCACCCCGAGCGCCTCCTCCGGGCCCAGCATCGTCTTGGTGACCTCTAGATCGAGCAGTCCGGGCGGCAGCGCCACCTGGCTCTCAGCAATCAGCGCGTCGATCAGGGCGGGCGCTGGCACGGCGCTGATGCTCTGCCCTTGATAGGTCTGACGATAGGTGGTTGCGACCGCCAGGATCCGGTCTTGCAACTGTGCCAACACCTGCCGAGAGCCGTCATCCGGCATGGCCGAACCATGCATCCGCACAAGGCTGATCAGGATCTGGAGGTTGTTTTTCACCCGGTGGTGAACTTCTTGGAGCAGGAGTTGCTTTTCGCGCAGGTCGTCTTCGATCTGTGCCTCATCGCGCAGGATGCGGGCTGCCATCACGCGAAAGGCGGCGTCGCAGTCGGCGATTTCGGGGGCTAGGGGCAGAGCGCCCTCTGGGCCAAGCGTGCGGTCGGTCCCAAACGCCTTGAGGTCTCGGCGCAAGGTGGAGATCGGGCGCACCACCAGCCGGTCGAGCGCGAGAAACGCAACAACCAGCGCCGCGGTCCACATCAGCAGCGGAAAGACGACGGCGGTGTGGGCGGGCCGGTCGGCCCCGTCCTCTGAGTGCCAGGCCGACAGCTCATAGAGTTGGCCGGGGATGACCGGTGCTAGGACATAACTGCGCGTCTCTCCCGCGGCGGTCTTTGCGCGCAGGAGCCGCGGCGCCCGCAGGCTTTCCGCCGGCGCGATCGCGCCAAGATCGACGGGCATCCACTCGGGCCTCTCGCCCGTTGCAGGTTGGAGCGCCGTGTCGAGCGCCACCGACACCACCTCGCGCTCGACCCCGCGCGGCCCGGGCCAAACCGTCGCCCGCCCGAGCCGCGGGGTGGAGAGCGATAAAAACCCAACCAGTTCGGCCTCGGCCTCGAAGATCGGCACCGTCACCACCGCCACGGGCAGACCAGTGGCAGCCCCGTCCTCCAGCAACGAGATGGCACGGCGCGGTGCAGCGCTCAGCGCGCGCAAGGATGGGCGCTCGCTGAGGTCGATGGGCGCCTCGCCGTCCGAGCGACACTGCAGCATCCCATCGAGCGTCGTCACACCGCCAAAGACAAAGCCGGTTTTGCCCGCCACCACCTCTGCCAAGGTCTCGGCACAGTCCGGCGCGTTGTGAATATCCGCGGCAATCAGCGCATCGATTGCCGAGAAGGCGGCGGTGATCGAGACCCGTTCAGCGCTTGCCCGCTCGGCGGCAAAGGCGAGCAGGGCGGCATCGGACAGCCGGTCGCGGTCCTCAGCCATCTGCCACGCCTGCCAGACGCCCACCGCACCGATGGGCAAGATCGCAATCGTCAGCAGCAAGATGATCTGGCGCCGCAACCCCAGTGTCGAGCTTGGTTTCACTGTAACCTCGCAACCATTCCCCCCAAGCAGCGTTCCAGGGGCCGATTTGGTTCCACCGCGGGCACACACAGCGCGTTCGTTTTCGCCGATGAAAAGAATTGTGCGACGGATGGAACCCACACCGGGCCGCGACAGTTCGACATAGGTCAGCAGTCCACACCCAGGGGAGACATCGGGATGTCAGTCGATGCACAGAGCCCGGACGTATCCGGCATGATCGCGACCTATCTGCCCAATCTTCGCCGCTTTGCGCGCGCGCTGAGCGGCAGCCAGTCGGGCGGCGATGCCTATGCCGCGGCAACGCTGCAGGCGATCCTTGAAGACCGGTCTCTTTTCGATGGCGCGCTGCATCCTAAAGTTGCGCTATTTCGGGTCTTTGACCGTGTTTGGGGATCGTCTGGCGCGGTGATCGAAGCGCCGGGCGAGGCGGAGGCCAACCCGCGCGCGGCGGCGGCCCAGGCGCGTCTGCGGGCGCTGACCCCCAAGGCGCGCGAGGCGCTTCTTCTGCGCGCGCTGGAGGATCTCAGCGACGGCGCGATTGCCGAGGTCATGGGGCTCACGCCGGAGACGGCGGCAGAACTCGCCGACATCGGTGCGCGCGAGATTGCGTCGGATCTGCGCTCTCGGGTGATGATCATCGAGGACGAGGCACTGATTGCGATGGATCTGCAGACGATCGTCGAGGATATGGGTCACAGCGTCACCGGCATCGCCCCCACCCATCGCAAGGCGCTGGCTTTGGTCGAGAGCGAGATGCCAGACCTTGTGCTTGCCGATGTGCATCTGGCGGACGGGTCTTCGGGCATCGAGGCGGTCACCGAGATCTTGGAGCGGTTTGGCCGCACCCCGGTTATCTTCATCACCGCCTACCCCGAGCGGCTACTGACCGGCACGCGGCCCGAGCCGACATATCTGCTGACCAAACCGTTCAAGGTGCATCAGGTGAAGACGGCCATAGAACAGGCGCTGTTCTTCCAGAACGCCGCGCTCGTCTCGCTGTAGTGCCGGGTTGTCGGCGGCGAGTGCCTACAGCACTGCGCGTGAGCATTGCATCACACGCAATGCTGTAGAGCGCTGTTTTACCGCGATTTCCTGGTCAGTCGGTGTTTTCACCTCCCTTGAAATCGCTTTAGCGCGATGCGCTGGCGATGGTGGGCTGGACGTCGTCTTCGGGGTGTGCCCAGCCGAGGCGCTCGGCGATTTCGTGTGGGTCGCCTTGGTCGGAGACCGAGGTGCTGAGGCGGCGGCTGCGCGTGCG
>JBCDHK010000402.1:0-3413 GCA_038750185.1 Pseudomonadota bacterium | reverse complement strand
CGCCCGCGCCTGCCTCTACATCGCAAGCATCAACATGCTCCTCCGCAGGTGCGCAACATACTGTAAACCTTAATCCCTATGTCGGACGGGCTCTCAGCGATCAGGTGGGTGACGCCCTCGGCACGCTGGACGCGGGCGGTGAGGGCGAGCAGGTATGCGCTCATCATGGCGCCGCGGTCGCGCTCGGCGATGCGGCGCCAGACGATCAGGTTGGCGAGGGCACTCTCGTCCTCCAGGGTCAGGAAGACGACGCCTTTAGCCGTAGGGGGCTTTTGGCGCAGGCTCACGATGCCGGCGGTGCGCACGCGCGCGAAGTTGGGCGCGGCTTGGGCCTCGGCCAGCGTGAGAAACCCCGCTGCGCGCAGGCGCTCGCGGAGGGGGGCCACCGGGTGGCCTTTGAGCGAGAGCCCTTGGGTGCGGTAGTCGGCGGCGATCTCGCGATCCCAGGGGGCTGGGCGGAGCGCTGCCTCGGGCTCGGGGGTAGTCTTGGGGGCGGTCTCGGGGGCGGTCTCGGGGGCGCGCGCCGCGGCGAAGAGAGGCAGCGGCGTGCCGGGCGCCAGGCCCCGTGCGGCCCAGAGCGCCTGGCGGCGGTCGAGCCCGCAGGAGGCGAAGGCATCGGCCTCGGCCAGGGTGACGACGACGGTGCGGCTGAGACCGGTGCGCGCTTGCAGATCGGCGGGGCCTTGGAAGGGGCCCTCGGCACGGGCGGCAAGCAGCGCCTCGACATCCGCCGCGCGCATCCCCTTGAGACGCGCCAGTCCCAGCCGCAGTGCGTGGCGCTGGCCGAGCCCTGTTCCGTGGGGCTTGCCTTCGTTGCTGGGCTCCAGGCTGCATTCGACCCCTGAGCGATTGACGTCCGCCGCCAGCACGGCGACACCGTGGGCCGTCGCGTCACGCACAATCTGGGCGGGCGAGTAAAACCCCATGGGCTGGGCATCGATCAGCGCCGCGGCAAAAGCCGCCGGGTAGTGGCACTTGAGATAGGCCGAGACGTAGACCAAGAGCGCAAAGCTCGCCGCATGGCTCTCGGGAAAGCCGTATTCGCCAAAACCCTGGATCTGGTCGAAGCAGCGGGTGGCGAACTCGGGAGCGTAACCGCGCTCGATCATGCGGCTGACCATGCGCTCGCGGTAGTTGGGGATGGTGCCGACTTTGCGAAACGTCGCCATGGCGCGGCGCAGGCCGTTGGCTTCTTCGGGGGTGAACTGCGCCGCCTCGATGGCAATGCGCATGGCTTGTTCCTGGAACAGCGGCACGCCGAGCGTTCGGCCCAGGATGCGGCGGAGTTCGTCCGGGGGTCCGTGCTCGGGGGCGGGGCTTGGGTAGGTGACGACCTCCTTGCCCTGGCGGCGGCGCAGATAGGGGTGGACCATGTCGCCCTGGATTGGCCCCGGGCGCACGATGGCGACCTCGATGACCAGATCGTAGAAGGTGCGCGGGCGCAGCCGCGGCAGCATGGCCATCTGGGCGCGGCTCTCGATCTGGAACACGCCCAGCGTGTCGGCCTTGGAGACCATGGCGTAGGTGTCGCTATCCTCCTGGGGCAGGTTGGCGAGGCTGAGGGATGGACCACCCGAGGCCTCGATCAGCGCAAAACAGCGCCGGATGCATGACAGCATCCCAAGGGCCAGCACGTCGATCTTCATGAGGCCAAGGGCGGCGAGATCGTCCTTGTCCCACTCGACGAAGCTGCGCCCGGGCATAGCCGCATCAGCGATGGGTACGCTCTCGTCGAGACGCCCGCGCGTCAGCACGAAGCCGCCGACGTGCTGGGAGAGATGGCGCGGAAAGCCGATCAGGCGTTTGGCCAGCGTCACCAGGCGTCGGATCACCGGGTTGGCCGGGTCGAGACCAGCCTGGGCCACATGCTCGGGCGCGATCTCATGCCCCCAAGAGCCCCAGACCGTGCCCGAGAGGGCCGCCCCCACGTCCTCACCGAGGCCCATCACCTTGGCCACCTCGCGCAGCGCCATCTTGGGGCGGTAGGTGATGACGGTGGCAGCGAGCGCGGCGCGCTCGCGCCCATAGCGGGTGTAGATGTACTGGATGACTTCTTCACGGCGCTCGTGCTCGAAATCGACATCGATATCGGGGGGCTCGCGGCGCTCCTTGGAGATGAAGCGCTCAAAGAGGAGGTCGGACTGCGCCGGATCGACCGCAGTGATGCCCAGGCAATAACAGACCGCCGAGTTGGCCGCCGAACCGCGCCCCTGGGCCAGAATACCGCGGGCCTCGGCAAAGGCGACGATGTCGTGGACGGTGAGGAAATAGGGCGCGAAGCTGAGTTCCGCGATCAGCGCCAGTTCCTTGGTAAGGGCTGCGCGGACTTTGTCCGGCACACCGCCCGGATAGCGCCGCGCAGCACCCGCCCAGGTGAGCGCCTCCAGATGGCCTTGGGGGGTCTGGCCCTCGGGCACGGGCTCGTCGGGGTACTCGTAGGCCAGTTCATCGAGGGAAAAGCGCGCGCGCTCCAGGATCTCCAGCGTCTGCGCCAGCGCCTCGGGGTGGGCTGCGAAGAGGCGGGCCATGGCCTCGGGCCCCTTCAGGTGGCGCTCGGCGTTGGGCAGGAGGGCAAAGCCCGCCCCCTCCAGCGTGTGGCCCAGCCGAATACAGGTCATCACGTCGTGGAGCGGGCGGCGTTCGGGGCGGTGGTAGAGCACATCGCCCACGGCCACCATGGGCGCGCCCGTCTGCTGGCCAAGCGCCTCGAGATAGGCAAAGCGCGCCGCCTCGTCGCCGCGAAAGTGGGGCGTGGCGCCGAGCCAGAGCCGGCCTGGCCAAGCCTCGGCCAGGTCCGCCAGGGTGGCCGCAAAGGCGGGGGCGTCCTCGCGGCCTTCGGGCGACAGCGCGACGAACAGCTGGCCTTCGGCTGCGGCGCGGATGGCGTCCAGTTGCAGCCGGCCTTCCTTACGAAACGCGCGCCGGGCCTCGGGCGTCAGCGCGCCCCGATGCTCCGAGGGCCGGCGTGCGCGGCTCAGCAGGCGGGTGAGGCGGCCATAGGCGGCGCGGTCGCTGGGAAAGCAGAGCAGGTCCGGGCCATCCACCGACACCAAGCGGCACCCGACGACAAGGCGCAGCCCTGCGGCCTTGGCCGCCACATGGGCGCGCACGACACCAGCCAGGCTATTCCGATCCGTGACGGCGAGGCCCTTGAGGCCCAGTCCCGCGGCGCGCTGAACCAGTTCCTCCGGGTGGGAGGCGCCCTGCAAAAACGAAAAGCAGGTGGTGACGGCCAGTTCGGCGTAAGGAGCGGTGACAGACATGGCGCCTCACGCAAACAGGCCGTGCAGATACCAGCGCGGCTGGGGGCGATGTTCCGCCTGCCTTTCTGCAGGCGGGTTTGCAAAATCGAGACAAAACAGCCAGTAGCGCCGCCCCGCCGTATCCTCGATGCGAAAGTAATCCCGCGTGCG
>JBCDHK010000401.1:0-3420 GCA_038750185.1 Pseudomonadota bacterium | reverse complement strand
GGGCGTGGTCTCCGAGACCGGCGGGCGCGATCTCCTCGACGCCTATGATCTCATCGCCGAGGCCCGTCTCGACCACCAGGCAGCCCAAGTGCGCCGCGGGCAAAAGCCCGACAACTTCCTGGCGCCCGCCACCCTCTCCGATCTTGAGCGCAACCACCTGAAGGACGCCTTCGTCGTGGTGCGCACCATGCAAGCGGCCCTCGGGCAGGGCCGCCATACTCTGGCCTGATCTCATGCTCCTCACCCTGATCGCTGCGATTGCCTGCGGCTTCGGCGCCGCCGGTCTCGTGTTGCTCGCCCCCAAACTATTCGGCAAGCGGGCACCGCGCTGGCTGGTCCCTGCGGCTGCTGGCATCGCGATGTTCGCCTTCATGCTGTGGGAGAACTACAGCTGGTACGAGCGCGCCCGCCTTGGCCTGCCCGAGGGCGTGGTGGTGGCCCGGACCTACCCTCACGCCGGCCTGCTCCAGCCCTGGACCTACCTCGTGCCCAAAATCAACCGCTTCGACGCCGTTGATCGGAGCGGCGCGCGCACCCACCCCGAGGCCCCCGATGTGGTGTTGGCCGATGTGCTGCTGGTCCAGCGCTTTGCCGGTACGCTGCGCCTGGCCCAACTCTTTGACTGCGCGAGCGCGCGCTATGCCGATCCCGACGAAGCGGCACTGGCCGATCCCACGGCTGCTGCCTGGAAAGACGCCCCCGCCCCCCTCATCGCCGCCGCCTGCGACACTGGCTGAACGCCAGGCGCCACCAACGAGCCCGACAACGGGCCACAAGACCGCATAGGGAGAACGCCATGCAACGATCCGTGCTACTGGTCGACGACGAAGCCAACATCGCCCTCAGCCTCGAATTCGCCATGACGCGCGCCGGATACGCCGTGCGCACCGCAGCCGATGGCGAAGCGGCGCTAGCAGCCGCCCAGGCCGAGCGCCCCGATTGCGTACTCCTCGATGTGATGATGCCCAAGCTGAACGGCTATGAGGTCTGCCGCCGCCTGCGCGCCGATCCGGCGTTCTCGGATGTGGCCATCGTGATGCTCACGGCCAAAGGCGGCGCCGTCGAGGGCGAGAAGGCGCTGGCCCTGGGCGCCGATGCCTTCTTCGCCAAGCCCTTCAGCATGGCCGAGGTCAAGCGCCGCGTGGCCGAGTTGATCGGGGAGGCCCAACCATGAACCCGGCGGAGTGGCCGCTCAGGCTGCGTATCTTCCTGTTCTTTGCCCTCATTGCCGGGGGCGCGCTAGTCTTGATCGGGGGCGCGCTTTGGGCGGCCTCGGAGCGGATCGGACCGGGCTCGGCCAAGGATCTGGTCTTGATGGGAGGCGTGGCGAGCCTCGGGATCGTCGTGCTGACGGGCTGGGTCTGGCAACTGTTCGACGAACACATCGCGCGCCCGATCCAGCGCCTCTCGGGCGAGATGACGGCCAGCGCTGCCGCGGTCGGCGCACGCGTCGGCGGGGGGGCTGCGCGCTATTTGGGCGATCTCGGCCCTGCCGCACGCCGCCTCTCTGAGGCGCTGGGCGCGGTGCGCGAAGACGGCGGCGCGCGCGTGGCCGAAGCCGTCGGCGATGTCCTGGCCGAAAAGGCCCAGCTCGAAGCCGTGCTGCGTGACCTGCGCGAGTGCGTGCTGATCTGCAATACCCGCCACGAGATCCTGCTCTACAATGCCGAGGCCCAGCGCCTGCTCTCGGGCGAAGCACTCGGGCTTGGGCGCTCGCTGCTTGGCCTCGTCACTGAACAGCCGGTGGTGCATGCGCTCGACCGGCTGAAGAAACGCTTTCACTCCGGGCGCTACCGCAGCCACCGCGACCACCTGAGTGTGGCCTTGGTCTCGGCCACCCGCGACGGGGCGCGCACCCTCCAGGGCCGGCTGTCGCTGATCCTCGACGACGCCGAGACCCGCATCGACGGCTTCGTCGCCACGTTTCACGACGCCACAGCCCACATCGCCGCCGAGGCCCAGCGCGACCATCTCCTGCGCGAGACGCTGGAGGATTTGCGCCGCCCCGCTGCGGCTCTGGCCGCCGCCGTCGAAGTGCTGGGCGCCGAGCCTCCCCTGGAGGCCAACGAGCGCAGCCGCTTTCTCGGCGTGCTCTCCGAAGAAGCCACCCGCCTCTCGCGCGCCCTCGAAGGGCTCTCGGCGGGCTACGATGAACTCCGCGCCGGCGGCTGGTCGATGAACGACGTCTCGACCGAGGCGCTGGCGGCCTGCGTCGAGGACCGCCTGAGCGGCGCCCAGGCTCCAGCCCTCACGCATGAGGGCGCGCGCCACTGGGCGCATTGCGACAGTTTCACCGTGGTCGAGATGCTGGCGCTGACCGTCTCGGCGCTGGGACGCGAGGGCGTGCGCAGCCTCACCCTCAGCCCCGAGGTGGGCGGCGCGCATGTGTTTCTCGATCTCATCTGGGAGGGCGCCCCCCCCGAGTTCACCGAGCGTGACGACTGGCTCGACAGCCCGCTGACCCCAGCGCTCGGCACCCTCTCGGTGAGCGATGTGCTGAGCCACCACCGCAGCGCGCTCTGGTCGGACCGCTTAGCCGATGGACGCCAGCGCCTGCGCCTACCGCTGCCTCCGGCCGTCGAGGACCACGAGAGCGCGCCCGCGCCCAGCCTGTCCGCACGCCCCGAGTTCTACGATTTCGCCCTGCTCACCCGCGAAGTCCCGGCAGAGATTGGCGAGACCCGCCTCGACCACGCCGCCTTCACCGTGTTCGACACCGAAACCACGGGGCTATTTCCCTCCGCGGGTGACGAAATCGTCCAGATCGCAGGCCTGCGCGTGCTCGGCGGGCGTATCATCCGCGGCGAGTGTTTTGAGCGTCTGGTCGATCCCGAACGGCGCATCCCCGCCGCCTCGACCCGCATCCACGGCATCGACGACGCCATGGTGGCAGGCGCGGGCACGGCACGCACGGTACTGCCGGCCTTCCATGACTTCGCCCAAGGCTCGGTGCTGGTGGCCCATAACGCGCCCTTCGACATGAAGTTTTTGCGCCTCAAGGAGGGCGTAGCCGGGCGGCGTTTCGACCAGCCCGTCCTAGATACGGTGCTGCTCTCGGCTTGGCTCTTTGGCCAAACGACCGAGCACACCCTGGATGCCCTGGCCGAGCGCTTTGGCATCGCCATTCCAGAGGAGCGCCGCCACACCGCCATGGCCGACACCGAAGCCACCGCCGAGGTGATGGTCGCCCTGATTGATGTGCTGAAGACCCGCGGCGTGACCACGCTCGCCCAGGCCCTGGCGGTCTCGGAGGAGGCCGGCGCAATCCGGCGGCGCCAGTCGCAGTATTGAACCGGGCGCCCCACGCGCCTATGCCACTCGCAGCGACGCCGGTGTGAGCCGGCGTGCCAACCCCTGCGAGAGAGCCCATGGCGCGTATCCTGATCACCTCCGCCCTGCCCTATATCAACGGTGTAAAGC
>JBCDHK010000400.1:0-3422 GCA_038750185.1 Pseudomonadota bacterium | reverse complement strand
TCAGCACTGATCGCCGATGCCGATCTCGGCTTTGCCCCGCGCACCTATCCACTGGCCTTGCCGGCCTTGATCGAGGCCGCCCGTGCCCAAGGCATGGCGGCGCTCGGCATCCGGCGCTGCGTCCACTTCGCCGTGCTCTGGCAGGAGGTCGAGGTGCTGGCCGACGCCGGACTGGTGGCCTTTGCCTTCACCTCCTCGCCACCCTATGTGGCGCCAGCGGGCGGGCGGCGGGCGGTGTTTGGCACCAATCCGATGGCCTTTGCTTGGCCGCGCCCCGGCAAGCCGCCCATGGTCTTCGATCAAGCCTCTGCGGCCATGGCGCGCGGCGACCTCCAACTTCATGCGCGCGAGGGCCGTCCTGTACCCTTAGGCGTTGGGGTCGATGCCCAAGGAGCGCCCAGCACCGAGTCCCGCGCGATCCTCGACGGTGGCGCGCAACTGCCCTTTGGCGGCCACAAGGGCGCGGCGATCGCCTTGATGGTGGATCTGCTGGCAGGCCCGTTGATCGATGAGGTCACCAGCTTGGAAAGCGGCACCTCGGCCAGTGCCGGCGGCCCTCAACCGGGGGGTGAGTTGTTGCTCGCGCTCGATCCCGTGGCATTGGGCGGCGCGTCTGGGCCGGCGCGGGCCGAAGCGCTGTTTAGCGCGCTGGAGGGCGAGCCGGGCGTCAGATTGCCGGGCACGCGGCGTTTAACAGAGCGCGCGCGCACCCAGGCCGAGGGCATTGCGGTGCCTCATGCGCTACTGGCTGAAATCGAGGCGCTGGCTGAAGGCCGAAAATAAACTGTGGATGAACGGGAGTTGTTGCAAATTGCACGTTATCCCCGAATCGATTTCCTTGTATCGTCCTTCACACCGCGAGATTGTTTACGGGCCTACTCCATGAGCGACACTGACCGTTTCGACGTTTTTCAGGACAAGCGCGGGCGCTGGCGCTGGCGGCGCTTTAACGGGAGCGAGGTGGTCGGTGCCTCCACCGAGGGCTATGCCGCCCGGGCCGAGTGCGAGGCCAATATGAACCGCGGCCCCAACCCCACCGACAAATGGGATTTCTATATCGACCGACGCGGTCTTTATCGCTGGCGCCGCTTGGCGCTCAACGGCCGTCTGATCGGCGCCGCCTCACGCGGCTTTGACGGACGCGCCGCCGCCGAAGCCAACGCACGCCGCCAGGGGTTTGAGGGATAGAGCGATTTCAAAGGCGGTGACATCACCGACTGGCTCGGAAATCGCGGCAAGACAGCAGAGCGATTTCAAAGGCGGTGAAACCACCGACTGGCCTGGAGATCGCGGTGGATTTTGTCGTCAGCGCACCCGCTTGCCGTTGACGCTGATTTCGCCGTTCTCGAACACGACCTCCGCGCCGAGACTGTCCGGGCTCTCGCCCGGGCGCAGATAAAACGCCGCCCCCGCCGAGAGCAGCAGCAGGGTGCTTTGTTCGATCAACTCCGCCGCGCGCAGGCGTTGGAGCAGGCCAAGCCCGCCCTCCACATCGACGGTGGCGCGGCCTTGGGGCTGTTGGAGCGGCTGTAAAAACTCGATCCCACCCCCAGCCTCCACCGAGGCGCCAAGCCCCGACGCCTCGGCGCGCTCAATGGCAAGATTGCCGATCTGAAGCTCGGCAGGGTGCCCTGGCAGCGCGCCTTTTGGGCGCATCAGCCGCCCGGTGCCGACAAGATCGAGAGAGAGCGCCCCCGGGGCCGTGTCCTCGGGCGCGCCGGTGTCGAGGCGCGCCTGGGTTTGGGGATCGAGACGGGCGTTGGCGATCTCCAGCGACAAAGCCAGCGGAGCCATCTCGGGCGCGGGCGCAAGCGGGCCGCGGTGGATGAGCTGCACAGGGCCCGTGCTGAGCGCACCCAAAGCGGTGCCCTCGCCATCAAGGCGCACGGTCTCGCTTGCGTGGAGCGACGCGCGCGCCGTCATGGCCGTGCCCTCGGTATCGAGCACGGCATTGAGTGGCCCTGCCGTCATGGCCAGCGTGTCGCCGTCGAGTTCGGGCGGGCGCAGGCGCACCTCGGCCCGCTCGCCAGTGAGCGCAAACGCCGCCGTGCCCGGCAGGGCGCCTAGGGCCAGAGGCGCCAGAGCATCGGGATCGAGCAAGCTGCCCGTCAGTAACAACCCCTCGGCCTCGCCCTGGATGGCGGTGGGCTTAGCTCGGCCCTCCAGCGTGGCCAGCCACTCGGCGCGCTCGATGGTGGTGCGCAGCCGGGCAACCCCAGCCTCGCCCGCGCCAGGGCGGCTGGCAAGGGCTTCGACCCCGATCAGTTCGAGCGCGGCGCGCGTACCGTCGGGCAACCAGGCGATCATCAACAGCGAGGCGGCATCGATCTGGACTTGGCTCGCTGTGCCAGTGAGACCGCCGAGACGCACCTCCAGGCCTTCGTTCTCGATTTCGAGCACGCCCTGTCCGCCGGGCAGGGTGAAGACCACAGGCTCGGGCAGGCGCAGGGTGATTGCATCGGGGTCGGACGCCTCGAATTGGCTCTCGACCCGGTTCAGCCGATAGGCGCGCCCGCTGCGGGTGTCGGTCGCGACCACGTCGTCGAGGATCAGGCGATAGGCAAAGGGAAACCCGCCGATCTCCTGGCGCCCGATGTAGACGACATAGCCGTTCTCGGAGAGCGTGCGCAGGGCGGTATCGAGTTGGCCATCGACCAGGGTGCGCCCGCCGAGCCAAAGCATCGTCCAGCCGAGCGGCAGGCAAATCAGGGCGATGGCCGATAGGCGGGCGGTGCGGCGCATGGCGGGCTCGGCTTAAGGAACGAGGGCCTTAGGATGGCCCAGCCGCCAGCACAGAGCAACGCACTTGCACGGCTTACACGGCCCGCACAGCCTAGCGCCAGGCCATGCGCAGCTTGAGAAACAACCGGTAGAGCCGCTCGCCGATCCACAGAAACGGTTGGCGGTCGCTGAAGCGGCCGAGCAGACGGGTCGGGCCAAGGGCACGCCAGAGCGCGGCAAAGGCTTCCGCGCCGGTCACGGCCTCGCCATTGCGGCGCACGATGGTGAAACGCTTGAGCAGCGCCTCGCGCTCGAAACCCTCGGGGGTGGGGCCGTTGGCGATATCGACCCACTCGACGGCCTCGGCGCCGCGCATCTTGCGGTACCAGCCGATCTCCTTGGAGCAGACCGGGCAGGCGCCATCGTAGAAGACGCGCTCGGCGGCGCGGGGGTCGGAGAGGGTCGCTGCTTGGGGGCTATGTGCTAGATCGGTCATGGACAATGAGATGGCTTGTGTGGCCAAGCGTTCAAGGAGTGAACCGATGCAGGAGCGCGCGAGAGTGCCGCAGGCGGCGGCGTGGCTCGGGGGGGCGGGGGTGTTGCCCTTTGCCGGGCTGGCACTGGCGGCCTGGATCGCGCCCGAACCCTGGGGTTCCACGGCCTACGGCGGGCTCGTCGCCTACGGCACGGCGATCCTGTCG
>JBCDHK010000399.1:0-3437 GCA_038750185.1 Pseudomonadota bacterium | reverse complement strand
GTGCCCTTCAGGATCTCAGGCCCGATGCGCTGATCGGCGGAGTAGTCGGCCTGGGCCACCCAAAGGCGCAGGATGTCGGCGCCGTATTGCTTGACCACTTCCTCAGGGACACTGGTGTTGCCGAGCGATTTCGACATCTTCTGCCCGTGCTCGTCCAGGGTAAAGCCGTGGGTGAGGACGGCCTTGTAGGGCGCGCGCCCGCGCGTGGCCGAGGCTTGCAAGAGCGAGGAGTGGAACCAACCGCGGTGCTGGTCGGTGCCCTCCAGATAGACGTCTGCCGGCCAAACGCCATCCTCGCGGTCGCGCAGCACGAAGGCGTGGGTCGAGCCACTGTCGAACCACACGTCGAGGATGTCGTCGACCTTTTGCCAGGTGTGGGCCTCAGGGACGCCCTCTAGGAAGCGCTCGGAGGCGCCCTCGGCAAACCAGGCATCGGCGCCCTCTTCGCGAAAAGCCTCGACGATGCGGGCGTTGACCGCTTCATCGCGCAGCACCTCGACGTGGCCCTCCGCATCGCGGCGCATGAAGCAGGCCAGCGGCACCCCCCAGGCGCGCTGGCGCGAGAGCACCCAGTCGGGGCGGGCCTCCATCATGGAGCGCAGGCGATTTTGGCCGGTCTTGGGCGTCCATTCGACAAGCTGGTCGATGGAGGCCAAGGCGCGCTCGCGGATGGTGGCGCCGTGCTCGCCCTGCCCGTCGTCGAGCGCCTTGTCGATGGCGACGAACCACTGCGGACGGTTGAGGCGGATTACCGGCGCCTTGGAGCGCCAGGAGTGGGCATCAGAGATGGTCTGGCGGCGGGTCGCGGCCAGCGCCCCCACCTCCTTGAGCTTGGCAATCACCGCCTTGTTGGCCGAGCCCTCCTTGCCCTTGCGGTCGAGGATGTAGGTGCCGTGGAAGAAGGGCACATGCTCGGCAAAGCCACCATCGGGCAGCACATTATGCGTGATCGCATCGAGCATGCCGCGCGCGCGGAATAGCTCGTAGTCGTCCTCACCGTGGGAGGGCGCGCAGTGGACAAAGCCCGAGCCGGTGTCGTCGGTGACGAACTCGGCAGGCAGGAGCGGCACGTCGTAGTCCCAAAAAGGATCGGCGTCGCGCAAGGGGTGGGCGCAGGTGAGCCCTGCCAGATCGGCGGCCTTGATGTCGCTAAGGCGGACAAACCCGTCCTCAGTGATGCGCCCGCGCGCCAGGATGTCGGGGGCCAGCGCATCGGCCATGGCTAGGCGCTCGCCCTGAGAGATAAAATTGCCCTCGGGCGTCTCGCCGGTGATCTCGTAGAGGCCATAGGCGATCTCCTCGCCGTAGGCCACGGCGCGGTTGGAGGGGATGGTCCAGGGCGTGGTCGTCCAGATCACGATGTTGGCGCCGGCCAGGGGGCCGCTTTCGCCGAGCACAGGAAACTTCACCCAGATCGTATCGACCTGGCGGTCATTGTACTCGACCTCGGCCTCGGCCAGCGCCGTCTTTTCCACCGGTGACCACATCACCGGTTTGGAGCCCTGGTAGAGCGTGCCGTTCATCACGAAGCGGTGGAATTCGGCGGCGATGGTGGCCTCGGCCTCGTAGGCCATGGTGAGGTAGGGGTCGTCCCAATTGCCGGTGATGCCGAGGCGCTTGAACTCGTCGCGCTGGATATCGATCCAGCCCTCGGCGAAGCGGCGGCATTCGGCGCGCAATTCGTTGATCGGCACGACATCCTTGGACTTGCCCTTCTTGCGGTACTGCTCCTCGATCTTCCACTCGATGGGCAGACCGTGGCAGTCCCAGCCGGGCACATAGCGGCTGTCGTGGCCCAGCATCTGGGCCGAGCGCACCACCATGTCCTTCAGGATCTTGTTGAGGGCGTGGCCGATGTGGAGATGGCCGTTGGCATAAGGAGGCCCATCGTGGAGCGCAAAGGGGGTGCGCCCGGCAGCGCTGGCACGAAGGCGGGCGTAGATGCCAAGGCGCTCCCAACGCGCCAGCCACTCGGGCTCGCGTTTGGGAAGGCCCGCGCGCATGGGAAAATCGGTTTCGGGCAGGAAGAGGGTCGATTTATAGTCGACTGTCTCGGGGGCAGAGGTATCGGCGCTCATCGCAAAGCTCGCAGGTAACAGGATTTTAGCTGGTGAGTGGCTGTGCGCGCGCACAGACTTGGCCCGGCACCGCTGGTCGCTCAGCGGGCCGGGCCGGTAATCCTGTTGTCCTGCGCCGACGCAAATCTCATGTGCCGGGTATACCCCCCAACATCCGCAGCGTCGAGGGGGGCTGAGCCGCGCCTATTCCTCGGCCGCCTCTTCGGTGCCCTCATCCGCGTCATCATCGCTGGCCGAGATGCCCTTGGGCGCCTGGAGGTTGGCGATGACGAAGTCGCGGTCGGTGATCATGGGGCGCGTGCCCTCGGGCAGCGCGATGTCGGAGATCTTGATCGTGTCGCCCATCTGCACGCTCTCCAGATCGACCACCAGCTTGTCGGGGATGGCGGAGGCGTTGACCTTCAACTCGACCTCGGGGCGCACCACCACCAGCATGCCGCCGCGCTTGATGGCGGGGCAGGTCTCTTCGTTCTGAAACTCTACGGGGATGAAGAGGTTGATGCGCGAGCGCTCCGAGAGGCGCAGAAAATCCACGTGGGTCGGCAGGTCGCGGCGTACATCGCGCTGGACGGCGCGGCAGATCACGGTATTGGACTGGCCGTCGATCTTGAGATCGATCAGCTTGGACAGGAATTTTCCCGCCTTGAGCTGCTTGAACAGCTCGTTGAACTTCACCGTAATCGCAACGGGCGCCTTGCCCCCGCCATAGATCACGCCTGGGACGAGATTTTCGCGACGCGCCTGGCGGGCAGCCCCTTTGCCCACGCCAGGGCGCGATGCGGCGTCGAGAACCGGCAGATCGGCCATGTGTTGTCTCCTTGATTGGTGGTCTGCGGCAATCCTCCAGGGGTGTAAGTGCCGCGGGAGACGCGCTCTTAGCCCAAGGTGGCGGGTTTGCCTAGGGGCTTGCATGGGGTAGAGAGCGCCCATGGACACACTGCCGCTGAAAATCGCCCCCTCGATCCTGAGTGCCGACTTTGCCGCCCTTGGCGCTGAGTGCCGTGCGGTGGAGGGCGCGGGCGCCGATTGGATCCACGTCGATGTCATGGATGGGCATTTCGTGCCTAACATCACCATCGGCCCCAATGTGTGCAAGGCGCTGCGCCCGCATATCCGGGGCGTGATGGATGTCCATCTGATGATCGCGCCCTGCGATCCTTATCTCGCGGCCTTTGCCGAGGCCGGGGCCGATATTCTCACCATCCATGCCGAGGCCGGGCCGCATCTGCATCGCTCGCTCCAGGCGATCCGGGGGCTGGGGGTCAAGGCGGGGGTGGCGCTCAATCCGGCCACGCCCGCCGAGGTGGTGGCGCCGGTGCTCGATCTGGTCGATCTGGTCTGCGTGATGAGCGTCAATCC
>JBCDHK010000398.1:0-3454 GCA_038750185.1 Pseudomonadota bacterium | reverse complement strand
GGCAGTCCTCAGACTGGCCTTTACCAAGCCACTGCCCTACTGCAAAAACGACGGCTATCGAACCGCAGATTTATCGTTGCCGTTCAAGCTCTTACAGGGCCTGAAGACGCAGGATTTAAGGATGGTGGGCGGTACTGGGCTCGAACCAGTGACCCCAGCGATGTGAACACTGTGCTCTACCAACTGAGCTAACCGCCCAACGCGATGCTCTTCCCATGCCAAGCCGATACTGTCAACTGCACTCAGGGTAGGATGAAACGAAACGCGGCGGAGGCCAGCCAGCCTGCAGCCAATGCCACGGCAATCGACAATAGCCCATAGAGCAACGACTGCTCCTGGGCCATGCGGTAGATCCAACGCTCTAAGCCTGCTTTGCGCACGGCGATGGTGCTCTCGTAGACGTCGATCACCTGCTTGTCGCGCAGCAATAATACACGTGCGCGGTAGTCGCCCTCGACTAGTTGTGCCGGCAGCGCGATCTGGGTTTGGAACAATGTGTCATCGATCAATTCGACCCCGCCAGGGCGCTCGACATAAAGCCCCGCTGCACGGCGCAACCGGATCACGGCGCGGCGGTAGTCTTCGGGGTAGACGGCATCGTCGGTCTCACCGATCAGGCGCACGGCGTGGTCGATGCCAACCCCGTAGGCCAGATCGTCGGTGAAGGAGATCGCCTCGGCGAAGGGGCGCGTGGTCGAGACGGCGTAAAACGATGGCGCTGCATCGACCTTGACGCCCGCGTCGTTGATCCAGATGCCAAACCGACGCTCCTTCTTGCGCACCACCACCGGACGCGACGGCCCGGTGAGGGCCACAATCACATCGAGCGTCCCCTCCTCGGGGATCGGCGCTTGGCGGCGCACGGCGCCGTAGATGAAGATCTCCGAGCCCGAAAAGCCGGTGGTGATGGCGATACGGGTTTGGCTGAGGCGGGCGACGATCTCCTCGGCCTCGGCCAGAGGGGCGAGCAACGCCAACACCAGGACCAGCGCTCTCATGGGTGCTCCTCGCCGAGGATGAACAACTCGTCGGGCGTGCGCACCAGATCAATCCCCAGTTTGGCGCAGACCCCAAGCACGAGCAGCGCCAGGAGAATGCGCAGTTGCTCGGCCTTGAGGCGCGGCCCAAGGCGCACGCCGATCTGGGTGCCGATCACGCCGCCGACCAGGAGCAACACCGCGAGGACGGCATCGACGGTCTGATTGAGGAGTGCGTGCAGCAGCGTGGTGGCGCCGGTGACGAACATGATCTGAAACAGCGAAGTGCCCACCACCACGGTCGTGGCCATGCCGAGCAGATAGATCATCGCCGGCACCATGATAAAGCCGCCACCCACGCCCATGATCGCCGCCAGTACGCCCACGCCGAGCCCGATGGCAAAGGGCGGAATGGCGCTGATGTAGAGGTTGGAGGCGCGAAAGCGCATCTTGAAGGGCAGCCCGTGCACCCAGGTGTGGCGTTTGCGCGGGGGGCGGGGGCGGCCGCGCTGGGCACGGCGCAGCGCCTGAACGCTCTCGATCAGCATGAGCGCGCCGACCACGCCGAGAAATACGACATAACAGAGCGAAACCAGCAGCTCGACTTGGCCGAGCGCGCGCAGCCAGGTGAAGAGCTGTACGCCAAGCGCCGAGCCGACCAGTCCGCCCCCGAGCAGCACCAACCCCATGCGCACATCGACGGTCTTGCGCCGCCAATGCGCCAGCACGCCAGAGAACGACGAGGCGACGATCTGGTTGGCTTCGGTGGCCACGGCCACGGCGGGGGGAATGCCGATCAGGATCAGAAGCGGCGTCATCAGAAAGCCGCCGCCGACGCCGAACAGTCCCGACAACACGCCCACGCCCGCGCCGAGCCCGAGCAGTAAGAAAGCGTCTACCGAGACCTCAGCTATGGGGAGGTAGATGTTCATCCGCCTTGGCTCTCGCTCGCCATGGCTTGGTGTAGCGGGGGTGGGCTGGAGTGGCTAGGGAAACGTCGCCGCGGGGCGGGTGTCGTCTGGGCGTAGTAGTGTTGCGATGGTGTCTGTTTGTCCGTCGGATAGCCCATTAACGTTGCAATCGTCCCCGGGAGGCGCTCTGCTTTGCCAAAGTCTTGACCAGACACGCCAACTGAGGTGAAACAAGCGTCACACTCCATGACACCCAGGCCGAGGATACGCCATGCTGAACAGACGCACCTTCGTCGCCACCGCCCTGACCGCCGCCGCCCTCTCCCGCCAAACCCACGCCGCCGAGCCGCTCAAGGTGGGCTTTGTCTATGTGGGCCCCGTGGGCGATCATGGCTGGACCTATGCCCACGACCAAGGGCGCCTGATGGTCGAGGCCGAGTTTGGCGAGCAGGTCCAGACCACCTTCGTCGAGAGCGTCTCGGAGGGGCCTGACGCCGAGCGTGTCATTCGCCGGCTGGCCCAGGAAGGCCACGCGCTGATCTTCACTACCTCGTTTGGCTACATGAATTCGACGCTGAAAGTGGCCGAGCGCCTGCCCGAGGTGAAATTCGAGCACGCCACCGGCTATAAGACCGCCGACAACATGGCCGCCTATAACTCGCGCTTTTACGAAGGGCGGGCGGTTTGCGGCACCATCGCGGGGTATATGTCCAAGGCCGGCGTGGGCGGCTACATCGCCTCCTTCCCGATCCCCGAAGTGGTAATGGGCATCAACGCCTTCCAACTCGCCGCCCAAAAGATCAATCCCGACTTCGAGACCCGCGTCGTCTGGGTCAACACCTGGTATGATCCGGCCAAAGAGGCCGATGCCGCCAAGGCGCTGATCGACCAGGGCGCGGACATCATCACCCAGCACACCGACAGCCCCGCTGCGTTGCAAGCAGCGGAAGCGCGCGGGCTGTTGGCCTTTGGTCAGGCCTGGGATATGTCGTCTTTCGCGCCCAACGCCCACCTGACGGCGATCAAGGACGACTGGGGCCCCTACTACATCGACCGCGTGCGCGCCGTGCTCGATGGCACCTGGCAGACCCAGTCGACCTGGTGGGGGATGAAGGAGGGCGCGGTGCAGATGACGCCCTATGCCAACATGCCGGGCGACGTGGCCAAGATCGCCCAAGCCATGGAGGCCGGGATCATCGACGGCTCGATCCATCCCTTCGAGGGCCCGGTCAGCGATCAGTCCGGCACGGTGCGCATTGCCGCGGGTGAGCGCCCGAGCGACGAGACACTACTGACCATGGATTGGTATGTCGCTGGCGCCAAGGCCTGAGCCTGGGCGCCATATCCTAGCAGACCGGCCCGGTCTGTGGGTTAAGCAGTCGGCGGGCAAACGCAGTGTTGTCCGCCGCTGAGGGCGTTGGTGACGGCCTTGGTGACGGCGCGCGGCCATGCCTGCACGCCGGTTTGCGCTTTTTACTGTCAAATTCGTATTAAAATGCGATTTTGAGTTGCATAACCCGCACAAAATGCAATGTATGGGTTTGTGGGGGTCGGCGTAGCCTCATC
>JBCDHK010000397.1:0-3471 GCA_038750185.1 Pseudomonadota bacterium | reverse complement strand
GGTTCGCGCCCGAGCGGTTTCAGAAGGCGCTCCAGCTTGTAGAGCGTGCCGCCGGGTAGGCTGATGATCTGGTGGCCCTCCTTTAGCACATGGATCTTGTCGAGGCGCAGCGTGTTGATCACCACCACGGGGCGATCATAGCTGCCTTGCGGGGTCGAGCCTTCGGTGAGCCCGGTGTTGGCGGCTTGGGTGATGACGATGCGGTTGTGCTCGACACAGGCCTGGAGCACGCGCCAAAGCTCGACCAGCGAGCCCGGCTCGACGGCGGCCTCGGCCTCGCCCTCGCCCGAGCGCCAGCCCTTGCGAAACCGGCTGAGCGCTGCCGGATCGGTGTGGATGTGGCGGCGACCGACGATTTCGGTGAGACGGCCGATCAGATCAGGGGCCATGGGTTTCCTCCTTCCACCTTCGCAGCGTGTTGGGGCGTACTATTGGACAATTGCGATGTCGACGGGGGGTGGCTTACGGTCGCATGGGGAGCACTTGCGATTTTGGCCGGGCTTGGCGGTGGTGAGCTCAAGAAAGCATTTCTGGCAATAGCTTGGGTAAAACAATTCTTATTGCAATGAATTTCCGATAAAATACTGAAATTTGCTAAGATATTGTTTTGAATTTTATTCAATTAACTTCCAATTAACTGCTCCAGTTTGACCTTCGCCCTGCTGCTAAACCACTGAAGGTCCCCCATGAACGTCCATCTCCCCCCCAACGCCCTGGCCGTGCCACGGCCCAAACCCGCCAGCCCCCGCACCGCCGGCTTTCTGCCCGATGCCCCGCGTCGCGCCCGTGCCCGCTTGGCACACAGCACCAGCGCCCTCGCCCCGCTCTTGGAGCGGCTCTACCGCCTGCGCCGGCTGCGCCCCTTGGTCAAACGCCTCTGCCTCACCCTCGAAGGTGGGCCGTTCTACTCGCGCACCTGGCGCCGTCTGCTGGCGCGCTTTCACGGGGTTGCGGTCGGGCGCTACAGCTACGGCGCCGTGCTGGAGCCGGGGGTGCTGGCGCCGGGCAGTGCGGTTGGGGCCTATTGCTCGGTCGGCACCGGGCTGATCGTGCGCCGGCGCGACCATCCGCTCGACCGGCCGAGCCTGCATCCGTTCTTCTACAACCACCGTCTCGGCTTTCTGAGCGCCGACACCATCGCCAAGGACACCGACAATCCGCTCACCATCGGCGACGGTGTCTGGATCGGTGATCGGGTGACGATCCTCTCGGGCTGCCGTTCGATCGGCGCGGGCGCGGTGCTGGCGGCGGGTGCGGTGGTCACGCGCGATGTGGCGCCTTATGCGGTGGTCGGCGGGGTGCCGGCGCGGGTGATCGCGCGGCGCTTTGACGGGGCGACGCGCGCGGCTGTCGAGCGCTCGCGCTGGTGGGAGCGCGACATCGATGCCCTGCTCGGCGACGAGCGGTTTTTGCAACCGGCTACGGCGGAGTAATCTTGTAAGACCACCGAACACCTTATGCGCCCGTTCAAAATGGACCGGGCGCTAGGAGACACCAGCCAGAGCGGGCGGCCCGGCAAGCGGCCATCAGCCGCCCGGGCCAACCTCGACCGCACCCTCGATCAGGCGAAACTCGACCCGGCGGTTGAGCGGATCCTTGGGCGCGCGCCCCTCCAAAAGCCGCGTCTCGCCGTAGCCCGCCGTGACAAAGCGCGCCGGGGCAAAGCCTGCCGTGCGCACCAGATACGCACGCACGCTCGCCGCACGCCGCGCCGAAAGGCCAAAGTTGTAGCCCCGTGCGCCGCTGGCATCGGCATGGCCGGCGATCAGGAGCGTGACGTCGTTCTCGCGCAGATACTCGATCAAGCCGGTGAGCTTGTTGCCTTCGCTGAGCAGCAGCCCGTCGCTATCAAAGGCAAACTGGATCGCGATGTTGAGCGCGCGCCCTTCCAGGGGCGGCAGCCTCGGATCGGGCTGGGGCGTGCGGCTGGCACTTCTGGCGCTGCCAAGGCGCAGCGGGTGGCGGTCTGCGCGCGGGGGATGGCGGCGCGGCGCGGCGCCGTCATGGAAGCGGATGCCCCGGCGCAGGCTGCGCGTCAGGCGTCCGGGCTCTTGTGCCCCCAAGATCGCTTCGATCTCGGCTTTGGTCGGCGCACGGTCGAAGATCACGGTGTCGCCGATCCGGGTCTGGGCCTGGGCTGGGGCGAACAACGTGACAAGCAGTAGTGCGGTGAGGGGGGCGATGGATCGCATCGTCGCTCCTGCAGCTTAAGGGAAGGCTCTCAGGCTTTGCCATGGCAGCGCGTGGCCGATTTTTGCAACGCCCGGGGACACGGCCTGCCCGCAATTTCTGCCCTGCTCCGGCCATACGCAAAGGCGTGCTTTACCTCACGAGGAGCCACCATGCGCCCATCAGCCCGTCTTGCGTCTCTGCTGAGCGTTGCCGTTGCGCTGGCAGGTTGTGCCAGCGCCCCGCCTCCCGCACCTACCCCACCGCCGCCGCCTGCCGTGCAAGGGCCTGTCCAGCCCGGGCTCGATCTGCAGTTGCTCGGCGGGCCGCGCACGCGGGTGGGCCTTGGCGAGCCGGTGCGCGTGGCGGTCTCGGTCGAACGTGCGGCCTCGGTCTATTGCTACTATGAGTTCAACGAGCGCCACCGCCGCCAGATCGTGCGCCTTTATCCCAACCGCTTCCAGCCCGATCCGCGGCTCGGCTCGGGGAGGTCGGTGGTGGTGCCTGGCGGGGATGCGCGCTTTGATGTGGTGCCCACCGGGCGCGGGCGCGAGAAACTGGTCTGCGTCGCCACGCTGCTCGATGCGCCGTTTCCCAGCGTGCCTGCCGTGGCGCGTGGTCCCGATCTGACGCCCTTGAAGGTGCGCTCGGCCACGGGGGCGGCCTTTGAGCATGTCATCCTGGCGCCGCGCAGTTCGTCGGTGCGGGTGCTCGAATGGCAGGTGCCTTGAGCGCGTCTTTGGGCGGATCATTCTGCGGCTGGCAGTAGCCGCTCCAACGCAGTCAAAGATACCCGGCCCGCACGTGTCGGGCCGGGCAAAGCCTTAGCGGCGCATCTTCTCACGCTCGGATTTGAGCGCGATGTAGAGGCACCAGCACATGGTCAGCACGACCAGGGTGAAGGGAATGCCGGTCGAGACCGCCGCCCCCTGGAGCGCGGCCAGACCGCCCCCGAGCAAGAGCGCAATCGCCACCAAGCCTTCGAGCGTGCACCAGAACACGCGCTGGACGACGGGGGCATCCATCTTGCCGCCCGCAGTGATGGTGTCGATCACCAGCGAGCCCGAGTCGGACGAGGTGACAAAGAAGATGATGATCAACACCAGCGAGATCGGCGCGATGATCGAGTAGAGCGGCAGCTCCTTGAGGAAGCCAAACAGCGCACCCTCGGGGGCATAGCTGTCGATCACCGTGGCGCGCACGCCCTCGGCCCCACCGGCATTGAGCATGTCGATGGCCGCACCGCCGAAGGTCGACATCCAGAGCGCACAGACCAGCGTCGGCGCGATCAGAGCACACAGG
>JBCDHK010000396.1:0-3477 GCA_038750185.1 Pseudomonadota bacterium | reverse complement strand
GCCTCCTGGCGTGGGGTCTCGGCTTCGATCAGGGTCAGGCCCTCGGTGGCAGCCTCGATCTCGGGGGCGAGCGCGGGCGCTGCGGCCTGCCAGGCGTCGGTGACGGGGGCCGGGCGCAGCGCAAGGCGAAACAAGGCGCGCCGTGCGGGGGCGTGCGTGTCCTCGACCCAGGGGACGACTTCCGAGGGCTGGAGGCCGAGATGGCCGAGCAACCCGGCAAAAGGCGCTTGCGGATGCTCTGGCGCGCGCCCGGCGGCGATCTCGGCCCAGACGTCCTCCGGCAGGGCGCGGTCGAAGCCGGGCAGCACCACCATCCCACCCGGCGTGCGTGCGATTGCCGCCAGCAGCACGGCAGTCGAGGCAACGGCGCCGGTCGATCCAGCCCCGATCAACGGCTCGGTGGGGGGCTCGCGCTCCCAAGCCGCTGTCATGGCCTCGACCACGCGGCGCTGGCGGTCTTGGGGGTCGAGGTGACCGCCCTCGGCCTCAGCACGGATCTCCGGCCAGACCCGGCGCACCAGATCGACAAAAGCCAGCGTGCGCCCCCAATGCGCGGGATGCTCGCCGCCGGTGGCGTGCTCCAGCGCGTCGATGGGCAGGCCGGCTTCGTCACATTCATCGAGGAGCGTCTCCAGCGCCTCGGCCAGTGCTGGGGCTGCCGAGAGCGGCGCGGTCTCGCCTTGACCGGCGCTGAGATAGGCTTCGACCAAGCGGATCAGCCGCAAGTGGCGGCGCAGTGGATCGACTGCGGGGGGAAGATCGGGCGCGCTCAAGGGATCGGCGCCGAGGGCTGGGAGCTGATCGAGGCGTGGCAACAGCGCACTCCCGGGCACTTGTTTGAGCAGGGCGTCTTCGGTCAGGCGCTGCATGCGCGGGGTGTTAACCAGGACGCGGGTGCGGGCGATGCGCTCTGGGGGGGTGGCGGCGTGGCGGGCCCAAAAACCGGATGCAAAAGCATCTGAGAAGGCCAATCCGAGCGGGACCGTATAAACGCTCACGCCCCGGCCTCGGCGAGCATATCCTCCGCGATCTCGATGCCTTGCGGCGTGCCGACATCGGCCCAAGCGCTTGGGTGGATCGTGGCGGCGAGGCGTCCAGCCGCCAGCAAGCGATCCCAGATCACGTTGAGTGAAAAGGCGCCTGCCGGGGCATTGTCCAGTGCGCAAGGGGCCAGGATCTGTGCGCCCGTATAGATCAACGGTGCGGTGGGTGCCTGGCCGCGCCGGGACGGCAGACCGGTGGGCGGATCGAAGAAGAAATCGCCAGGGCGCGTGAAACCACGCGCACGCGCATGGGGCACCAGGAGCAAGAGTGCGTCCATGCGCTCGGGCGCCCAAGCGCCGGCGAGGGTGGTGAGCGGGTTGGCCCCCGCCCAAATCGCATCGGAATTGAGCACGGCAAAGGGCGCCTCGCCAAGCAGCGGTAGCGCTTTGACCAGACCGCCACCGGTGTCGAGCAGTTCAGGCTCTTCGGAGAGGGCGATGGCAGGCGTCTCGCGCCCGGCAAGGTGGGCGCGCAACTGGGCACCTCGGTAGTGCAAATTGACCACCGTTCGTTGGATGCCCGCCTCGGCCAACAGAGCGAGCGTGTGGTCGATCAGCGTGCGCCCCGCCACCCGGATCAGCGGTTTGGGGAGCGTGTCGGTCAAAGGGCGCATGCGCGTGCCCAGCCCTGCCGCCATCACCATGGCTGCGGTCGGTGCGCGCGCGGGGACGCTCATCGCAGGCTCCCGAGGCGGGCGAGATGGGCGGCGTCTGGTGGGGGCAGATGTTTGACGACAAGGCGTTGCAAGGGCGCCAGATCGGGATGGGCGAGGTCGCGACTAAGATGATCCCAGACCCGCGGGATCAGGCCGAGATAGCGCGGTTTGGCATCACGACGGGCAAGCCGCGCGAAGATGCCGATGATCTTGAGATTGCGCTGAGCGCCAAGGGCTGCACAGGCGGCGCGAAATGCTGGCGGATCGAGGTCCGGGCGGCGCTCCAGAAAGCGCGCCAGCATGGCCGCTCGCAGCTCGGGGGAGGTGCCGCGGCGGGCGTCTTCGATCAGCGAGATCAGGTCATAGGCCGGGTGGCCTGCTAAGGCGTCCTGATAATCGAGCAGACCGACGCGAGCATGGCCGGTTCGCCCATCAAGCCAGAGCAGGTTTTCGGCGTGATAGTCGCGCAGGACAAAGGCCGAGCGCTCGGTGGCAACCGGGACCAGGGCCTGATCGATCAGCGCTTCGAACTCGGCCCCAAGCGACGGGGGCGGCGGCTCTCCATAGTACCAATCGAGTGCCAAGCGGGCCTCTCGGCGCAGCGTCGCCCCATCATAGGGCGCGAGGGACGCGGGCGGCTCGGCCAGGCACTCGGCCAGGAGATCGACGGCGGCAGTATAGAGGGCCTGCTCGTCGGCTGGGCGCTCACTAGCGACGCGGGCATAGAGGGCATCACCCAGGTCTTCGAGCAGGATAAAGCCATGCTCGGGATCGGCAGCCACCACCGCGGGCGCTGAGAGGCTGCGTGCCTGCAGCGCTTGGGTGATCGCCAGGAACGGGCGCACGTCCTCACCGCGCTCGGGCGGGGCGTCCATGACCACGAGAGGGCGCGCGCCGCCGAGCCGCAGATAGCGCCGGTTGGACGCATCGCCCGCCAGAGGCGAGAGCGCGCGCGGATCGTATCCGGCCTGGTGGACGAAGGCCTCCAGTGCAGCGCGGCGGGGCTCGGTTTGGGGGGGGGTCATGGGTGCTTGCCCTCCATCCAGGGTGCCAGCGCGGCAAGAACCGCCTGCCAGCCCGGCCCCCTGGCGGCGATTTCGACGCGGCGTGTGTGCTCACCGGTTACCGTCAGGCCAAGCTGGAGATGGCGCGCTGGGCAGGCCTCGCCCAGGCGTTCGGGCCATTCGAGCAGGACTAGCGCGTGGTCAAAGGCATCCTCCAGTCCGAGTTCACCCACCTCTTCTGGTGCTGTGAGGCGATAGAGATCGCCATGCCAGATCTGGACGCTGGGTGTTTCGTAGACGTTGATCAGGGTGTAGCTCGGCGAGGGCACCTCGGCCTCGGGCGCGCTAAGACAGGCACGAACCACAGCGCGCGCCAGGGCCGATTTGCCAGCGCCAAGCCCGCCCGAGAGCAGCACGGTATCGCCCACGCCAAGCACGCCGGCCAACGCATGGCCGAGGGCTTGTGTCTCGGCCTCGCTGGCGAGATCGAGTGCGGCTGTGGTGGAGGGATGACACGCAGTCGCCATGCCCCAAGCATTAGCCTGCTACGGCGCGTGTGTCAGCCCGTCGGATCGGCAGGCACGGTTGGAGCGAGCGGCTCGGGGAAGCGGCAGACGACGCGCAGGCGTTCGCTGGTGTCGCCGCCGTTGTCCTCGTTGGCGACATCGACCTGGAGCACGCCGCCCTCCTCGGCAACGATGCGGCGCACGAGAAAGAAGGTCGGGCTGCGGATCTCGATGCGGGGCTGCTCGCTGCCGGGCTGGGGGGTCACGG
>JBCDHK010000395.1:0-3484 GCA_038750185.1 Pseudomonadota bacterium | reverse complement strand
GATGCCAGCGCGGCCTGCGCGGGTAATGTCGTCCTCGGTCATGAAGATGCAGTGCGCCCCGATCAGGCGGTCCGAGAGGAGGCCCACCTCGTCGAGCAACTCGGCCGGGGTGAGGCCGTCGCGCGCGGCGATGCGCTCGACTTCGATGGGGCTCTGAGCGAGATGGGTGGTGACCATCATGCCCGTGGCATCGCGCGCTGCACGCACTTCGCGCAGGAAATCGGTCGAGCAGGTATCGGGGGCGTGGGCGGCAAGCTGGACGCCGAGGCGCCCGTCCAGGGCGCCGTGCCAGCGCTGGTGGAGGGCGAGGGCCTCATCAAGGGTGCGCCGTCCGATGGCTGTGTCGTAGTCCCAGCGCCCGCGGCTCACGCCCGAGAAGTCCACATCGTGGATGCGCCCGCAGCCGGTGACGCGCAGGCCCAACGCGCCCATGGCCGGCAGGGTCAGATGCTGGTGGACGTAGGTGTCGTTGATCAGGGTCGAGCCGAACTTCATCGCCTCCAGCGCGCCAAGGCGGGCGAGCGCCACCGCCTCCTCCTCGCGCACCATGTGGCCCTGGGGGACGCCGGGGGTATAGGCGGGGGCGAACCCCATGTCCTCGGCCACCCCGCGCACCATGGTGAGGATTGCGTGCAGATGGACGTTGACGAGCCCCGGCAGCACGATAAAGCCCTGCCCGTCGATCACACGCGCGGCAGGCGGGGGTGCCCCCTCGGCAGGACCCACTGAGTGCAGACGATCGGCGGTGATGGTGATGCGGCCCCTCGCGATCTCGGGCTGGGCTGGATCGGAAGTCAGGATATGCGCGCCTTCGATGAGGATATCGGCAGGCTCGGTCATGGCGCATGCACTCCTTTGGGCTCCATCTCGGGCAGGAGGTGGCGCAGGAAGCGGCGTGTGGCGGCCTCGCGCGGCGCGGTGAAGAGGGCGCCGGGCGCCCCCTCCTCCAAGATCGTGCCGCCCTCCATGAACAGCACCCGGTCGGCCACATCGGCGGCAAAGCGCATCTCGTGGGTGACGATCATCATGGTCATGCCAGCCTCCGAGAGCGCGCGCATCACATCGAGCACCTCCTGGACCAGTTCGGGGTCGAGGGCGGAGGTGGGCTCGTCGAAGAGCATGACCTCGGGCTCCATGGCGAGGGCACGGGCGATGGCCACGCGCTGTTGCTGGCCGCCTGAGAGCTCAGCGGGGCGTTTGTCCATGTGCTCGCTAAGGCGCACGCGCTCCAGTTCGCGCTCGGCCAAGGCGCGGGCCTCCGCCTTGGCGAGGCCGCGGACCTTTTCGGGGCCGATGCTGACGTTTTGGCGGGCGCTCAGATGGGGAAAGAGGTTGAAGCGCTGAAAGACAAAACCGAATTTGCGCCGCTGGCGGGCGATGGTGGCCTCGCTGTCGCCTGTGCCCCCCACCACTTCGCCGTCGAGCGAGACCGTGCCCGCGCTCGGCTCCTCCAGGCGGTTGAGACAGCGGAGCAGCGTGGTCTTGCCAGAGCCCGAGGCACCGATCACCACCACGGTTTCGCTGCGTGCGACATCGAGATCGACGCCGCTCAGCACTCGGGTCTCGCCAAAGCGCTTTTCCAGGCCCTGGATGCGGAGCAACGGCGCAGCGGTCACCATGCGGGCAGCTTTCGCTCGATCCAGCGCGAGAGGGCGCTCAGGAGTTTGATCAGCACGTAATAATAGAGGGCCAGCAGGGTGTAGATCTCGAAGGGCACAAAGTGGATCGAGATGATCGCCTGGCCCGCGCGGGTCAGCTCGTAGACCGAGATGACCGAGAGCAGCGACGAGTTTTTGACCAGGCTGATCATCTCGTTGGTGAGCGGGGGCACCATCTGGCGATAGGCTTGGGGCAACAGGATCCAAAACAGGATCTGCCCGCGCCGCATTCCGATGGAGCGGGCGGCCTCGGCCTGGCCCTTCTCGATGGAGCCGACGCCGCCGCGCACCACCTCGGCGACAAAGGCCGCGGCATTGAGCGAGAGCGCAAAGACCCCCGCCCAAAACTCATCGAGGCGGATGCCGATGACGGGCAGCGCGAAAAACACCAGGAAGATCTGGATGAGGAGCGGTGTGCCGCGGATGAAATCCACATAGGCCGCCACGAGACCGCGCGCGAGGCGGCTCTCCGAGAGGAGCACCAGCCCGAAGAGCACGCCCAGCGCCAAGCCGATCACCGCCGAGAGCGCCGAGACCTGTAGCGTCATCAGCGCGCCCTCGAAGAGCAGCGGGATCGCCTTGGCGATGATCTCCCAATCGATATTCATGTGGGATCCGTTTCAGGGCCGGCCCCAGCGATGTGGGGGCCAGCCCAGGCTATTCTCAGGCGAAGGACGGGATTTCGTCGGCTAGATCCATCTCAAAGCCAAACCACTTCTCCTGGAGGGCGTAGATCTCGCCGTTCTCCTTGAGGCGGGTGAGCTCTGTGTCGAGGAAGGCGACCAGTTCGGTATCCTCCATGCGCGCAGCCAGCCCCGCCCAGTTGGGCTTGCCGACGGGGCGCACGAGCGCATAGGCGCCGGGGCGGTCCTTCATCACCTGGCCCAAGGTGGGGAGCGTATTGAGCACGCCGTCCACCGAGCCTTGGGAGAGGGCCAGATAGGCGGCGGGGTGATCGTCGTAGATCTTGACGTCGGAGAAGCCGGCGCCGGCAGCGGCGGCGATCTCGGCGGAGAGCTCATCCTTCATGCTCTCGCCCGGCGAGCCGAGTTTGACGCCCAGCACCTTGCCAGTCATCCCCGAGATGGCGGTGATCTCGCCCGCATCCTCGGCGCGGATCAGCAATGCCTGGCTCGCCTCGGCGTAAGGGATCGAGAAGGCGACCTTCTCCAGGCGCTCCTTGCGGTAGCTCATGGAGGACATGATCATGTCGAAGCGCCCGGCATAGAGCGCGGGGATGATGCCCGACCACTGGGTGTCGATGAACTCCGCCTCGACGCCCAGCGTCTCGCACATCACCGCGGCCAGATCGACGTCATAGCCGACGATCTCGCCGCCATCGCGAAACGTGAAGGGCGGATAGGTGGCCTCGCAGCCGATGCGCAACACGCCGGCTTCCTTGATCTTGGCAAAGGTCGCCGCCGCCGCGGCGGGGCGGGCGATGAACGGCAAGGCCAGACCCGCAGCAGCGGAGGTGGCGAGCAGGCGGCGTCGGGTAAAACGATGGTTTGACATGGTCTGTCCCTTCCCAGTCTGGTTGCAGTGTCGAGGCACGCGTTGCAAACGCCGTACCAGTGTGGCAAACGCCGTACCAGTGACCCAACGGCGGCGTGAGAGTGTCTTAGCGGCACTGCCTGCCCATAAACTGAGCGGGCCTTGCCCGAAGCTGCGCCATCACGGCAGGCGTGTGGGCAGGATCGCGGGGTCGATCTCCTCCTGGCAGCAGCGCGCGACGATGCGCCGGTAGGCGGGCATCATGGTCTCGACCTCGGCCTCGGCGGCGGCGATGGCCGGCTCGATCTCGGCGTGGGCTGCCTGGATCTCGG
>JBCDHK010000394.1:0-3508 GCA_038750185.1 Pseudomonadota bacterium | reverse complement strand
TATCTGTTCGACCAGCTCCAGGCCGGGTCCTATCAGGTGCGCTTCAACACCGTGGGCGACTTTGTGTTCACCACGGCGTCGAGCCAGCCGGCAGAAGCGGCCAACAACGACAGCGACGCCGACCAGACCACCGGGCTCACCGACCTGATCACCCTCGACATCGGCGAGACCGATCTCGATATCGATGCAGGCTTGGTCGATCCGGGCACGGCGGCGCTGGGCGACACGGTGTTCTTCGACGAGAACGGCAACGGCCTGCTCGATCAGGGCGAAGGCTTGGTCGAGGGCGCGTTGGTCGAGCTGCTCGATGGCCAGGGCAACGTGCTCGACAGCCAGCTGACCGGGGCCGACGGCGGCTATCTGTTCGACCAGCTCCAGGCCGGGTCCTATCAGGTGCGCTTCAACACCGTGGGCGACTTTGTGTTCACCACGGCGTCGAGCCAGCCGGCAGAAGCCGCCAACAACGACAGCGACGCCGACCAGACCACCGGGCTGACCGACCTCATCACCCTCGACATCGGCGAGACCGATCTCGACATCGATGCAGGCTTGGTCGATCCGGGCACGGCGGCGCTGGGCGACACGGTGTTCTTCGACGAGAATGGCAACGGCCTGCTCGATCAGGGCGAAGGCCTGGTCGAGGGCGCGTTGGTCGAGCTGCTCGATGGCCAGGGCAATGTGCTCGACAGCCAGCTGACCGGGGCCGACGGCGGCTATCTGTTCGATCAGCTCCAGGCCGGGTCCTACCAGGTGCGCTTCAACACCGTGGGCGACTTCGTGTTCACCACGGCATCGAGCCAGCCGGCAGAAGCCGCCAACAACGACAGCGATGCCGACCAGACCACCGGGCTGACCGACCTGATCACCCTCGACATCGGCGAGACCGATCTCGACATCGATGCAGGCCTCGTTGCCCAATTGGGCTCGATCTCGGGCACCTACTTCTGTGATGAGAACGGCAATGCGCTCGACGACACCAACGAGATCGGGGTCGCCAACCGCGATGTGACGCTGCTCACTGCCGGGACCGACGGTGTCTTCGGCACCGCCGACGACGTGGTCGTGGCCACCACCACCACCGATGCTAACGGCGACTACACCTTCCAAGACCTCGAAGCCGACACTTACGCCGTCAATATCCGCGGCTCGGGCTTTGTCACCCAGGACGTGGACGCCAACGCCTCCGACGACATCGACAGCGACGTCGATCAGGCCACCGGCACCACAGATCCCATCGTCCTTGGCGCAGGCGAAGACATCGTCGATGTCGACGCCGGCACCACGCGCTTTGAGGTTCCCGATGATGGGCTGCTAGGCATCGCCAATCTGCCCTTCAGTCTGCCCCAGCTCGGCTTCAACAACGACGGCACCACCACCTACGACGCCTCCAGCGGGACGCTCAGCGTCGATGCTACGGCGCTCTCGCTGATCAACGAGGACTTCACCTTCCAAAACTTCCTGCCCCTGGGCAGCGTGCGCGTCACCATCGATCTCAGCGTCGATCAAAACGGCGATCTGATCGGCGGGCGGACCGAGGGTGCGCTCAACATCTACGACGACGCCAATGGCAATGGCGTCTTCGACCAGGGCGAGACGCAATTGCTGACCGGCGATGCCATCGCCTTCGGCTTTGATGGTTCGGGTCTCAGCACCGACTCCTTCGATACGCTGATCGAAATCGATGGTGGCACGCTGGCACAGACCTTCGACCCCATCGTGGGCGCGCACTGGAGCAGCGAGTTCTCCGACTTTACCGGCGATTTCAGCGTCGATTTCTCGGGCGAAGCCAAGGGCGAGGTTCGCGACGTCGATATCGACTGCATCTGATCGCAGCACATCGGCGGTGCCGGCCCCAAGGCCCGGGGGCGGCACCGAGCGCGGGCGGAGGGGTTTCGCTTGGCGCAGAGACGCTCAGAGCCAGCGTCTCGACAGAGTGGGAACCGGAGCTTTCCGGTAAATTAGGAGGAGTAAGGGTATGAAAATGTTGCTTGCTGCGGCAATCGCCGCCGTCATTGCAGCCCCTGGTATGGCTCAAGCGGCCACTGTCGGACCGATAGCGCAAATCGAAGGGCTGAACGTTCCCGATATCAATACGCCTCTGGTGGCTCTAAGCTATAGCGCAAGTTCGGATCTCTTCACGGCTGGCAGTCTGGAATTGCCGCCGGGCTCGGGGAACTTTCCACTCGGCCAGTTCGATGACACCGGTGTTCCGCCAACCAAACCGGTCCTAAATTCGCAGTACGTTGTGAA
This sequence comes from Pseudomonadota bacterium, assembly GCA_038750185.1. Taxonomy (GTDB): domain Bacteria; phylum Pseudomonadota; class Alphaproteobacteria; order Rhodobacterales; family Rhodobacteraceae; genus Thermohalobaculum. Next base: position 1,258 of record JBCDHK010000394.1, on the reverse strand, counting down.
TGTCGAGATTGAGGAAGATGGAACCATTGCAAATGCGGGCGGACTGCCCGGGGGCAGTGGGCTGGAGATCAGCGGGAACATCACCGATCTTGGCATCAGTGGTCTCTTGCTCTCGGCAACCTTGGAAGACGTGGGGATCGATGGCACCACGTTGCAGCTCTTGTGGAACGTGACTGGCGGCCAACTGGCGTCCAACTATCTCGGCGGTTTCGCGTTGTCGCTGCTGCCGCTTGGTAGTGCGGCGAATAACTTGTTCGATAATGATATTCCCGCTTCCACCATCGTGGCAGTCGACACCCAGGGGGTGGCCTTTGTGCCAGTACCGCCGGCGCTGCCGCTGTTACTGTCTGGGATCGGTGGTCTGTTCTACATCTCGCGCCGCAATCGCACGCGCAAAGGCGCGTAAGAGCGTCGCCAACACGTCAAAACCCGCCCTGGTCATGCCGGGGCGGGTTTTTTGTCAGCGGGTTACAAAAGTTTCTTAACTCACGACCGCCGCGCCACGGCAAACTCCGCCGCCTCCGCCAGGCGATCAGCCCGCCCAGGCCAAGCCGTGAGTTGGTCGCGCGCCGCCTCGACCAGTTCCCCCGCACGCCGGCGCGCGCCATCCAGGCCGAGCAGATCGAGAAAGGTGGCCTTGCCCGCCTCCGCATCCTTGCCGACGCGCTTGCCGGTCTCGGCCTCGGTGCCGGTGGCATCGAGTAGGTCATCAGCGATCTGAAACGCCTCGCCCAGCGCACGAGCATAGGCGCGGATGCGGGCGATATCGGCCTCGGCGGTCTCGGCCAGGATTGCGCCCGCTTCCGCCGACGCCTCGATCAGCGCGCCAGTCTTGAGGGCCTGAAGACGGCGCACTTCGTTGCCGTCGAGGCGATGTCCGGCGCGCTCAGCCGCCAGATCGAGCGCCTGTCCGCCGACCATACCCGCCACGCCCGAGGCCTGGGCAAGACGCAGACAAAGCCGCGCGCGCACCGTGCCAGAGGCATGGGTGGCCGGATCGGCCAGGATCTCAAACGCCAGGGTCTGGAGCGCGTCGCCCGCTAGAACGGCGGTGGTCTCGGAGAAGGCCCGATGCACTGTCGGGCGGCCGCGGCGCAGATCGTCGTCGTCCATGCAGGGCAAATCGTCATGGATCAGCGAGTAGGCGTGCAGACACTCGAAAGCCGCCGCCACCCGCGCCGCCGCCTCCAAAGGTGCGCCAAACATCAAGGCCGTCTCTAGGCAGAGAAAGGCGCGTAGGCGCTTGCCGCCGCCGAGC